>JABGTQ010000252.1 GCA_018647025.1 Nitrospina sp.
ATAAATGCTTGTAAGTATGACCACAATTAGGGTCATGAATTTAAAGTGTGCTTTAAAGTAACTATAAAAATACTTAAAACGACTGGGTATTAAATTTTTAGTCCTGAAATAATATCCAGATAATATTCTTACAAGAACCTTTCTGCAACCTAATAGGCCTGTAAGGAAAATTGCTGTTAAATAGAGAAAACCTAATTTCGAAGACCAGTAAGTTAGACCTGACAAAATTATAAAAATAGAAAGTGGGAAAAACAAACTAAGTAAGTCTTGATCTTCATCTTCAACGATAGTTTTATTAACATACCAACAAAATAAACTACCACTTAAAAGACCCAAAAGTATGCTTAAAAAATCACCGCTTAACCCAATAATACGTGAAGCGCCTTCATGAGGAAACAGGAGAAATGTCCCGATAAAAACAGTTGTGCCAAAAAAATTAATTTCACGAAGTAGAAATGCGGAAAATAGTGTGACTATTCCCGCAATAACTAAAGCATAATAAAACTCCACCAAAAGGTAAGAGACCCCTAAGATTTTAAAAGAGGTTAGAATAAAAAGGACTGGCAACGTCCCCATATAATCTTGGCCATAAAAGAAGAATGGAAATGGTTTCCCCTCTATTAAATGTAATGCTGTTAAAGGAAATATAGCTCCGTCAGAATTGGGGCCATGAATTCCTGCATGCCTAAGAATTAAAACTACTGAGCATATAATAAATAGTATTGCTAGGTGGAATAAGTTTCTGAGCTTCAAAATCTTAAACCTCTTAATCAGTAGCTATTTGTAAGTTGTTCATTATATTTTTTGAATCGTGAAGCAATGATGGTTTAGTAATAAAAAAAGAACTGATTGCCTCTCACCACGTCTCAATGATAAACATCGGACTTTATTCATACCCAAGTCCCTCTATACTGATAGGCATTCAGATCTTCCTTAGTCTTTCCCTTATTATTTTTGACATTTACTGTTCTCCTCTTTTACTTAAATCGAAACAAGCCGCCCATAAAAATAAAAAATATTTTCACTGGAACTTGCAAAAAAATACTGGTATTAAGTCACGAAAAAGTATTGAGGATTTCTTTAATTTTTTTACTTTACCTTGATTTCTGGAAAATTTTAAGGCTTTTTTAAGGTGCCATTTAGTTTTAATTAGATCCTTAAGTCAAGTTCCAAGGTTGAAATGAGCGCTGGTGAAATTAGGAGAATTTTAATTGCTTGGTTGAGTCCTTTTAATGCTTCGTCGAATAGTCTCTATTGAATAAAAATTATAGCCCGGTTATTATGTGATACTGATTTTACTTTTGATTCCCTCCCGACCTGGCCGTATTCCCGAAGAGCTCGCTCATGTTTCCCCATTTCGTTATAAATTTTAGCTAAAATAAAATAACCGCGCCCAGCTTCTGATGATTGTTTTCCTGAATGATTTTTTACTGACTATGATAATTAGTTGACTATGACTATAAATAGTTTTACAGGATATTTGGGAGAGTATACGGGGCACAACTTAGCTATTTAACAACCGTGCCGGACAAATTATCACCCATATTAATGGTTAATTTAAATTATTTTGGTTCTCTATTTTTATGAGTTTCTGCTTGTCTTTTTTGAGTTTTAATTCAAAAATGCCGAAGAAAAAGAATTACCTACTTTTAAAGCAGTCTCATAGTCTCAGCAATAGAATCTAAAAACTCTTTTCTAATTTGTGTATTTTTTTATTATAAGGGTTTATCATTATTTAAAAACTTTAATTGCAACCTAATTCTTTGTTTCCAAATGTTTACAACCACCTCAGTTTATTTTTTACTCTTGCTTTTAATCCTCTGGTGCTACTGTGGGTATTTGATATTTTTACTAATTTTGGCCAAGCTCCAACCTAATATAAAAACACAACAAGCCTCGCTAAACTATTTTCCAAAGATAAATATTTTTGTCCCATGTTTTAACGAACAAAACCTCATCCAGCAAAAGATAGACAATCTTAATACTTTAAAATATAAAAACTCTAGACTGGATGTCTATTTCTTACATGGGGAATCAACAGATAAAACTGGAGATATCATAGGGGACGCCATCAGCCAAACCCATAATTTTCATCTGATCGAAACTCGGTGTATCGGGAAAATTAATCAACTAAACTATGGTCTTCTGCACTGTAAAGGTAAGTCAAACATTATCCTCTGCACCGATGTAGACGCTATTTTATCGGAAGATGTGTTGACTTTATTCTGCCTAGCTTTTCAAGCTGATGAAAAGGTTTGCTTAGTTGGAGCTAATATCTCACCGCTTGCTACGATAAAAATGGAAGATTATTTTTGGCGTGATCAGAATATTATCCGCTCCTTAGAAAGTAAGGTATATACTTCGTCTATAGTTGTTGCACCTTGTTATGCATTTAAATCCTCACTTCTGGAACAATTTCCAAAAGACTGTGTAGCGGACGATATTTATATATCTTTCAAAGCAAATACAGAAAACTACCTAACTAAGTATATTACCGAAGCACAAGGAAAAGAAACACGTACTCCTAAAAACTTGGGAGAATTTTTTGTTCATAAATTCCGAAAAGGGAATGCCTACTTAATTGAACTGTTTAGGTTTTTTTATCGCTTACCGCATATGACAGGCTGGTGGAAAATAATTTTTCTTACAAAATTTTTTCAATTAGCCATAATGCCTTGGGCTGTACCATTTTTTCTATTATCTACTATATCTCTAACTTTAAGCGGTTGGGGCTTGCTTCAGATAAGTATTTTTGGTTTATTAGCTTTATTAATAGGATTTTCGGCAACTTTCCTTTTATTAAAAAGGGAAAGGGGGAAATATTACGCATCCGACGAGTCGTTTCAATTTCCCAACCTCAACCTTTTTATCCTTAGTAATCTTATATTAATCGCAGTAGGCATAAGTTATCCTTTTTATAAACAAAATAGCTCCTATAATAAAATAGGAAACGAAAATACTTAGTACTCTCCTGTTTTTCCCTCGTTTTTTTAATTTATTCTAAGGTACTCCTTACATAATTAATGAAAGAAAATTCTCAAAATATACTTCTTACAGGAGCTTCTGGTTTTTTGGGTGGTCACATTAAGCACCACCTTTATAAACAGTCTAATCTGTGGCAGGTGTTTGTAATTAGTTCTCGGAAAGATTTTAAAAATTTTGAAGAAAAGTTTTCAAATCATAAAATTAACATCGTTATTCATTGTGGTTTTTCCATTAACTTCGAGGCATCCAGCAGTCAAAGTCAACCTGAAAACATCGAAAATACAAGACGAGTTCTTAAGTTTGCCGAAGAACAGGGATCAGCTTATGCTATTTTTCTAAGTGCGGCAGGAACTCTCGGTGTCTCTGAAAATGATCGAGTTCGTAACGAAGATCATTTTGGCAAAACTGATCCAGGATTTGTTGACTATCTAAATACTCAATATATTCAAGATAAAATTGCTTGCCAAAAAATCATCGATGACTGTTCTGTACCAGCGACAACACTTTACCTGACAACTGTCTATGGGCGATCAATGGATGCCAATGTAGTTAATGGACTCAAAGGAGTTTGTGGAAGTAATCCAATTGTCCTTTATCCTCCCGGTGGATCTAGTTTCCTTGATTTGCGTGATTTTTTAATTTCCCTAGACTTAGTTTTATCAAAAAGGCCAACTGAAGCGATGGTATTGTCCAGTGGTAATGTTCTTTTTTCTGGATTATACCAAGCTGTTTTAGATTTTTATAAAATACGGAGAAGGAAATTAATGATTCCTATTCCACTACAAGCTAAAGTGATTTTTGATCTGGGGTGCATTAGAAAGTTCCCGTCCTTAAAAAATATAGCGGTGTTAAAAACCAGTTTTGGATACAAATATTATTCTGCGCAAAGAGCCCAAAGACTGCTAGGTTGGTCGCCTAAACACACCATCCGCGATTCACTGAAAGAAGTTCTTAATCCTTCAACATCTCTACCATTAAATAAGGAAGTGTAAAATATTTTAATCAGAGTTTTACCGCTATCAGACGTACTATAGGAGCTAGACCTCTTCTTTTAAGCATCCCAGAAAGACCAAGGCTGCTTAAAAAACTGGTTGGCGACCCCATACCCTCCCAATGATAAGTAACTTCTTTAACCTGAAATCCTACATCAGATAATTGCAAAGCTAACTTTGGGCCAGATAAACCTTTTTCACCGTGGAACTCAGATAAAAAATAATCCTGCTCATTAGACTCAGGGCAATTTTTTAAGTAGTCTTTGCCATGGTCGAAAAATTTCCTATAGAGCCAGAGCATTGGTCTAAAGTTATTCACAAATTGACTTTCAATATCATGGTCAGTATAAAGAATTCCCCCCGGACGCAAAACCCTAAAGCTCTCTTGAAAAAAATTTTTAGGAGATTTAAGATGATGCAGTGTAGCAAAACCTGCTACAACATCGAATGATGATTCTTTGGCCGGAATATAACGAGTGTCAGAGCATACTTTCAATGTTCCAGGAAGATTAATTCTTTTAAGCATATTCTGGGATATATCCAACACTGTCATGCGGGGAAAAAAATTTAGGGCTCGTTGGGCAAGGAACCCAGAACCGCTAGCAGCATCCAAAAACGAAAGCTCCTCTGGCGCTTCATTGGTAGAAGCTAAGATTTCTAAAATTTTTTTTAAAACCCTATCCACCCAGGTGTGATCAATGTGACCGCTCCTCCTTTGGTCTACCTCATCGTATACTTCAGCAATTTGGTCATAGAATCTCTGGTTTGCTTTGGCGACCTTATCCTGATAAATAGAAGAACTAGTATCAACCTGGGAGTCCATAAATAAAGAGGTTATTTTGTCCACCGGCGCCATGTAACAGCCGGAATAGCTTGGATATACTCGTCAAAACGATTAAAGAAATAGTCTTTAGGATTCGAAATTATTTTTTTTAAGTAATTTGATGAAATATAAAACTGTCGGTAAGCAGATTTTGCTGTCTGGCGTATTTCATCAGCTGAAGCTCCGCCGATCTTTTCGTAGCTCGGCTCACCACTCTCAGACCAAAAATCTCCCTTATCTAACTGGTCGTAGAAGGTGGTTTTCTTAAATGGAATCATGATTTGAAATTGAGCCGTGTGGGGATTCATTTTCTTAGCCAAATTTATTGTCCGCTGCATACTTTCGTTCGTTTCTGCCAAGTGACCCAAAGCAAAGTCACCGTGAATTTGAAGTCCTGCTTCATGAACATTCCTTGCAAACTCCATAGACTGCTCTACTGTGTTTCCCTTGTCTATTTTAGCTAATACTTCCGGATCTCCTGACTCAAACCCAACATGTAAATTTAGACAACCCGATCTTCGCATCAATTTTAGCGTTTCTAAACTCAAATTCGTATTTGGTTTCGCATAGCACGACCAACGAATTTTATATCCCCGTTCTAAAATTGCATTAGAAATCTCTAGAGCACGGGGATTGGTTAATAAATCATCTTGAATCATTATTGATTTCACTTCAGGCATGAATCGTACCGCATAGTCAAACTCTTCCATGAAACGATCAATGGAACGTAAATTATAAATTCCTTTTGGTACGTCCTCAACTACGAAAGTCTGTACCCAAAGACAAAAGTTACACTTGCCCCATGCACACCCTCTTCCAGACATGACATCAATGAAAGGATAAAGCTCCGATGGTGTTTTATATTTAGATATATCAAGTTGGCGGTGAAAATATTCAGTAGTAAGAGGAAACTGATCTAACTGTTCGGCTTTCAAAAGCGATCGACATTCCCCATATGTAACCTCCCCAGATTTTAATTCCTTAAAATAGACATTTGGAGTTTTTAGAGGGTTGGCACCGGAAGATAACTCTTCAAGTGGAAGTTCGAATTCTTTTTTGATTGCTAGTTCCACTTTTTTCGATTTTTTTAATACCGCTATCGGATCGATCGATGTGTAAGGCCCTACAAATACTGCTTGATAGCCCCGCTCAACAATTTTATCTGCAAATTCTATATCGTTGTCTTCACTCAACCTACCCGTATATATCGCTACAAGATCTGGTTTAAATTTTTTTATCTTTTCCAATGTTTCTTGGTGAGAGAGACCCTGAACCTGAGCATCTAGTAATAATGTTTTATGTCCTTTCATTTCAAGATAACAACCCGCTTCACCCAGCCAAATTGGATACCAGCTAGAATGAGAAAGTGATACAAAATCACATCTCGCATTACGCATATAGTCCTGCACATAAGGTGGGCTTAATAAAACAACTTTTGCCATGGCTTACCCTTCACTAAAATTGAAAGTTTATTCCTAACTAATTTCTTAAGAATAATGGAGATCACACCATTTCAATGTTTTCCTTTAAAGTTGTATCCGAGTTCAAGGAAATAAAGTTATTATATTGATGCCATGGAATCCAAGGCCAAGCATGGTGGATTCCATGCATATTTTGCTCAACACTTAAAATGCGCTGAAACCATCTAGCGTGACGAACTCGTTTGACTTGATATCCACCTTTTACTACGGCATGCGGCAAGTAACAAATGAAATAGGCATGGATGAAAAATATAAAAAATCGAGGCATAATCCAAGCCCAAAACACTGCTTTAAAAAATCCGAAAAATATAGAACTAATAATCAAAACGGCCACAAGAGAGTTTGATACCAGATCGGCTATATGCTGCCCTCTCGTCATAGGCTGAAAACTTTCTGGAATATTCTTAAAATCAAATTTTCTATTAGAATCAACTAGTACTTTGGGAAAAGATAAAAAAGTAGACTGGATTCTAGGATAAACCGGGTCTTTCACAATATCCCCTGCCCAACGGTGGTGGATTAAATGTTCTCGGCGCCTGGCAAAATACCCAGGATAAATAGAAGCAATAGAAGCTATCCAGCCGGCGGTATTATTCAACCATTTAAACTTAGAAAAATTTTGATGCGAAGGTTCGTGCCAGGCGGTAAAAGAGAGATTCATAAGCAACGTTCCAAACACCACTGCCGCCCAAAAAGGTAGCACTTCATTATTATAAAACCAACCTACGGTCGGGAGTCCAACAACCACAAATAAAACTAAAACTCCAGTAATTCCATCAATAATAGGCTTTACGCCATTAAACTCAATAGGTTGCTTCATTAAAACCTACTCCCATAAATCAGATAGCTTTTTAGTACGTAAATTGCATCTGCCTAATGTAGTTTTTTAAAATATTAGTTTCAATATTTTTTAAAGATTTATAATATTCAAATTGATCTTCTCCGATAAAAATTAAACACCAAAGACAGGTTTGCCCGCTAAAACACGAGATGGCTACAAAAACATTTTT
This sequence comes from Nitrospina sp., assembly GCA_018647025.1. Classification (GTDB taxonomy): domain Bacteria; phylum Nitrospinota; class Nitrospinia; order Nitrospinales; family VA-1; genus Nitromaritima. Next base: position 7,292 of record JABGTQ010000252.1, read on the forward strand.
AGAAAAAATTTGACCCTCTGTTTTGATTTTAATTTTTGGAAATTATACGGATCTATTTAACAACCGTATCGGACTAATTATCAACCATATTAATTGTTAATTCAATATAGCTTTTGATGTTTGCGACCTTTTGTTAAGATCGATTGATTTTTTTAAAAGTAGGAGGTTTATTTTTATGGTAGATAGATTTTTTTATTAAATGAAAATAATCGTGCCGTGATAGCATGTTAAAAATTATTCCAAAAAATATTTTAAAAGAAGTTTATTTTTATGGGCTTTGGTTTTTGCTGACCATTCTGCTCGCCTATTGGTTTTCCTACCCGCTGGATATCTTTAGTCGAAATAATTTTTGGGGGGGAATAGATCCATCTCCCAATCTATGGGTTTTAAATTGGCAGTTAACTCAGTTGAGTTCTGGGAATTTTGAGCAATTGTTTACGGGGAATGCGTTTTTTTATCCTCTCGACCGACCAATTTTTTTCAACGCCTCAACTTTATCCACAGCTCTTTTTACTCTTCCAGTTTTTCTTGTAACAAAAGATCCTTATATCTGTTATGCAGTGGCGATTTTTTCTTCATACATTTTATGTTCCCTGGGGATGCTCATATTGGCAAGAAGTTTAAAGATTGATTATGCAGCTTCTTTTTTAGCAGCTATGATTTTTGCTTTTAGTGAACCTCGTCATGGTGTTTCATCTTATATCCATTTATCAATTATTCAGTGGATGCCATTCACTTTGGTTTTTGTCCATAAATACTTTGATAAGGGAAGAAAGATTTTTCTTTATTGGGCTGCTTTCTTTTTTCTTATACAGATTACAGCTTCAGCATACCAGGGTATTTTCTTTTCCATAATTCTCCTAATGGCTGTTTTTATTTTATTTTTCCAACAAAGTGATTTTAAATTAAAAAAATTCGCCTTAGAGGCAGCCCTTCCCATTTTATTAGTTGGAGCGTTTGCTAGCGCTTATTTTATTCCGTATTTACAGGAGGCAAATGAGTTTGGATTTAAAAGAAGTATCTCCGAACAATCGGCATATGGGGCTCCTATTGCAACTTTTTTTTCTTTACCCAGTTCTTATTTTTTTGGTTCGTGGACTTCTCACTGGAGTCACATTGATGGGCATACCTCACCTAGGTATTTGTCAGTACTTCTTACAACTATTGCTTTATTTATTGTCCGAAAAAAAATATCTTCCAAATCATTATTTAGCTCAAAGCTAAAAGTCCTTATTATATGGGTGATATTGTTGACTGTTTTTGCGTGGTTTTTAAAACCTTCTTTAGCTAATTTAGGGAGAGATGTCTTCGAGAATCTTTATTTACATCCGCAGCTAGTAACTACTGTCATATTGAGCCCTTTTTTATTACTTGTAACAGCGTTTTTTTTCATGACAAGTTTTTTTAGAACGATTTATTTAGGTTTGTGCTCGGAAAAGATTTTCTTCTTGTATTTTTTTATTGCAATGCTTGCATTTGTAGTGTCACTTGGGCCAATCATAAAGTTGTACGACAACCAACATATTATGATTAATCCTATAGGTGCTTTTTTATACTATATATTTCCAGGCTTCTCCTCGATAAGGGCCATTTCAAGGATGTCTATTCTTATTCCTCTTGGTTTAGGTATAACAGCAGGGCTTTCATATATGCTAATAAGCAGGCGGTTGGATGGCTCTCGCTTTAAAAAGATATTTCCGTATATTGTTTTCACTGCTCTAATATTAGAGACATATCCAGCTAAAGGTCTTCATGTTCCATATAAGCAGCAAGAAAATCAAATACCCCACGTATATAATTGGTTAAAAAAAGCCCAAGATGGGCCAGTTTTAGAGTGGCCTGTGAGTGAGGGAAAGTATTTAGAGCGCTCATTTATACATAAAAAAAAATTGATTAATGGAATCGCTGCTTTTGCGTGGGATGGTCATAAAAAATTAACAAAATTAACAGACCTTTCGAATAAAAGGGCATTATTATCACTTTATGCTTTTGGGGTTCGTTATTTGGTTGTGCATAGGGTTAGTGGGAATTTTCCTGAATGGGCTGGAGAAACCCTCGGAGAGTTTAAGCGATTAAAAATATTTGATAATGCATTAGTATATTTAAATAAAAATGCAAAAGTAAAATTTCTTCCTGAGAAATTTTTAGATTACTTCACAGCCTCAGTCGAAAGTACAAATGACACGAATCGCTTGATTCTCAAGTTTAACTCGCCGGATGAATACTATATAAGTAAAAACAAAAAAATATTAAATATAAAAGTTAATTCAGAATATAATACCAATTCATTTAACTATGAATGGCCGTTTTATCCTACATTATGGCAGGACGGTGACAGCTATAGCTTGATATTAGATAAAAATTCGAGTCGAGTTTTCGAAACATTTGAGTTGATTTATTCAGGCTTAGAGAGAAAACATTCGAAGAAGTTTCTTGAAATTAAGGTTGAATGAGCTGAAGTTAATATAATGTATGTAATAACTTTAAATTCTATCTGCTAAGCTGAAAGAGTCATGATCATAGTTGGCATCAGATAATCCCGTTCATAAGCAACGTTCCAAACACCACTGCTATCCAAAAAGGTAGCACTTCATATATTATAGAACCAGCCTAAGACCGGGAGTCCAACAACCACAAATAAAACTAACACTCCAGTAATTCCATCAATAATAGGCTTTACACCATTAAATTCAATAGGTTGCTTCATCAAAACCTACTCCCACAAAAAACTAAGAAACCTCTCTACACACTAGCTTACAATTATCTTAATTTTAAGTGAAGACATTACGCTGATCGGTCTCAAGCCAAAAATTTTAAACCAATTCAAGTTTTATACCTTCACTAAATATTCTATTCCGTTGGCACACTCTAAGCACTAACTTTTCTTGAATTCATGAGGGATTTTTTTACAAGATCATCTTTATGAGTATGGTAACCAATATCCATAAGGAGAGATAAAAAAATGGGAACAAGAAAAATTGTAAATATGGCAGACACCGCCAAACCACCAATCAAAGCGGTGCCCATACCGCGATAAAGTTCAGTTCCGGCTCCCTCACCTAACGCTAGTGGTATCATCCCGCACACGCTGGAAATAACTGTCATCATAATCGGTCTCAGTCTGGTTTTACAAGATTTTAAAAGTGCCTCTCTCTCATCCATGCCAAATTTAATATTGTTTAGCATCTGGTGAATTATAAGAATGGCATTGTTCACAACGATACCAGCAAGAATAACAATTCCTAACTGAGTTAATATATCGAATGTAATCCAGTTCCAGTTCCCAGCAAGAACCTCAGCGTCAGAGATCTTCCATTCTTTAAGAATATCCAGAATATTTTGTCTTTGTAGAAAGTTATTACCAACAATCCCAAGGAATGAACCAGATACGGCAAGAACTACCGTAAGCATCACAATGAGCGGATGTAAAAAAGAAGCAAATAAGGCTACCAACAAAAGATAAATAAACCCTATCGCGTAATAAAAACTATTCATAAGAGATTTTTGTGTCGAAGCAAGCTCATCTGCTGCACCCCCTACACCTAACCCAAAATCTTTACCTAAAGTTTGCCTAGCTGGCATTAGTTGCTCACTCTCAATCCGATCTATCACCTGTTGCATTGGAAAATCTTTTTTAATCTGAACTCTTAAAACAATAGCTCGTTCTTTCTCTATATGGTCGATACGGGCAGGACCCGCATCAACTTCAATCTTTGCCAAGTGACCTAAATGGGTCATCTTATTTTCTTTAGTCCAAATCGGAAGATCTTGATAGTCATTCAAACTAAGTTTGCTTCCATTTTTTCTCTGTACCAACACAAAATCAATGGGCTCTCCTTGATCATTATATTCTCCCAGGTATTTACCCGCATTAAGTGACTCAATAATATTCCCCATTTCATTCATTCCCATATTAAGCCTAGCTGCCTGTTCACGCCGCGGAATAAATCGGAGCTCTGGATTGCCAAATTTAAATTCTGGCCTTACTGAATGCACGCCTTCGCTGCCCGAAAGTTTACCCATCAAATGTAACGCGGTATTTTTTAGTTTTAGGATATCAGGACCGGTAATTTCTAGCTGGAAGGTTTTGTCAGCCGAACGAAATATTGGCCTTTGTATTGCGAAGGCAAATCTATATCCCGGAATCTTAAAAATCTCTTTCCCCATTTCTCTAGCCTTGATAGCCATTTTTACTTCCCCACGCTGACCCGAGGCCAATTCTTTTTTTACAATAGCGCCTCCACCATTGAATCGAGAAGCGAACACTGTAAAATTGCGGTCCACATCTTCCATCCCAACAATTTTATCTTCATAAGGTGCAAAATAATCCATATTTGTTTTTGCGGGTACCCCTGCCACCGGTTCTATCAGCATAAAAACCATATTAGTATTTCCGTAAGGAAGGTAGTCTTTCTCGGGAAGAATGCTAATACTCCATAACATTACTATAATAATTCCACCGATTACTCCCACTTTAGCTATAACCCCTTTGGTCGACTTATCCAATAGATGACTCATAATATTTCCGTATACCTCTACCACCTTGGAACCAAAAATAACTACCGAACGAAGCAAAGTACGATGAAGAAATCCTGGTTCATAAGTCTCGCCTGGACTGAGACGGATCAACAAAGTAGTTAAAGTGGGGATCACCGTAATAGAAACAATTAAAGACAGAGAAATACTACCGCTAATTGTAATCGCAATATCTCTAAACATCTGTCCCGCTTCCTCTTTAATAAAAACTATTGGGACAAATACAGCTAAGGTAGTTAGGGTAGAAGCAAGAACTGCTCCCCAAACCTCGGCAGCACCATCGTAGGCCGCCTTTAATACACCTTTTCGCATCGTAAGATGTCGATAGATATTTTCTAAAACAACAATAGAGTTATCTACTACCATGCCAACTGCGAAAGCCATCCCCGCAAGAGAAATAATGTTAATACTCCGACCCAAAATTTTCAGAATAATAAACACCGCCATTAAGGTAACCGGAATACTTATGGCGATAATCAAAACCGAACGCACTGACCCTAAAAATAACAATAGGACCATGACAGCTAATATAGCTCCAAGACTAAGGTTAGATTTAACCAGTCTCATCGATTCATCTATATAATCCACATCCTTATAAACAGTTTTTAGTTTGAGGGGTATTCCTCGATTAAGGAGTTCCTTGTTTAATTTCTCTACCATTTTTGCTGCTTCGTTACAGGTCTCTACCACGTTAGCCCCTGCCTTTCGAATTACACCAAATGCGTTAGACAATTCACCACTAATACGAACCAAGGAATCTGTTCTCTTATAACTGTCCTCGACAACAGCAAAGTCCTTTACTCTAATGGTACGATCCCCATCGCGCTTAATCACTGTCTCCATAATTTCGCTC
>JABGTQ010000253.1 GCA_018647025.1 Nitrospina sp.
ATTAAATCAGGGGCCAAACACTATCCACACCCCCCCACTAACCAGTAAAAACCCTCACCTGTTTGATATCTCTTGCCTATTATACGCCTATTAATAAAAAATGGGCTATGAGAATAATCTCATAACCCATTGATTTAAATGGTGGGCCGTCTCGGGATCGAACCGAGGACCTACTGATTAAGAGTCAGTTGCTCTACCAATTGAGCTAACGGCCCATTTTCGCATTGTATTTTAAGTGTCACAAATTATCACTTGCTTTAGCGGGAGTCAATTTATCCTACATTCTATCAATTTAATAAAAAACTATTGTCCTTCTCCCACGATAAAATTAAAAACTTGATATTGAATGGCGCCTACTCCACCAGAAAAACCGCCTAAGAACAGAGATAACAATAAAAAAATAAAAGCCTTATTTCTATCTTCTCGCATACGAACAAGGTCAATTAAAAATCCCAGCCCCATCAACGAGAAAAAAAACAACCTTTGGAGATCACCTAAAACTTTTCTACCTAGTACCATTTCTTCTTCCTCGTGCGGAAAGTGATACTCGGTAAGAAAGGAACACATGTAAAGAACGATCAGGGAAAATGACCAAAGCATCAGCATCAATCGCTCTGTTTGCTTTATTTTATTTATTGTACTCTGCACCATGAAATATAACTGTTTTTTATGACAAACAAATTTTCTTTTAGGTACTAAAAAAAAAGCGAATTCACCTTCAGTCTATATTATTTTATAACAACACATAAAGTATCTTCTTGTTAAACCATCTGCTAAGGATATTCACCCACTTTAGTTTTCATATGCTATAATTTAATCATTCAAAAGACCGTTTAATTTTTTTTTACAGAGTTCTGTACTACCACATTACTGTTTCATTAAGTTGGCAATACAGAATTATGATATACGCTTCAACCTTATTTTTCTCTGAAGGGTATTTCTTCATTAACAATGGAATGGAAAGGAAATCAACAATGACTATTAGACTAGGGGATACCGCTCCTGACTTTACGGCGGAAACAACTGAAGGAACTATTAAGTTCCACGAATGGCTAGGTGACGGTTGGGCAATTTTATTTTCACACCCTAAGGACTACACACCAGTCTGCACTACTGAATTAGGTCGAGTTGCTAATTTAAAAGGTGAGTTCGATAAACGTAATGTTAAGGTAATCGCCGTTAGTGTCGACCCATTAGAATCACATAAAGGGTGGATTAAGGACATCAATGAAACTCAAAGTTGCACGATGAACTACCCCATCATCGCTGATCCCGATCGCAATGTAGCCACTATATATGGCATGATTCACCCGAATGCTCTTGATAACTTAACTGTCCGGTCTGTATTTATTATTGGCCCAGACAAAAAAGTAAAACTTCAATTAACGTATCCGGCTTCTACCGGCAGAAATTTTGATGAAATTATGCGAGTGATTGACTCTCTTCAGCTAACCGCAAACTATCAGGTGGCAACTCCTGCTGACTGGAAACAAGGTGACGATTGCGTAGTAGTACCCGCAATCAAAACTGAAGATATCCCAGCTAAGTTTCCAAAAGGATTCAAGGAAGTTAAACCCTATTTGCGCATGACTCCGCAACCTGACCTTTAATTATAGCGTTATAATTAAAAATTACGCCTGACAACGGGAATGCCCTTCCCGTTCAGGCTTTATTATGTCGTTATTCTCATGTCGTCTAACTCTAAAAAAAACCAAATCTCTGATCTTATTTATTTGATTGACGACAGAGATGAATTTGTACGGGAACAAGTACGAGAACAACTCATCAAAGTTGGGGAAGATGCAATTCCTTTTCTTGAAGTAACTGCAAGAACCGAAAACCTTAAAATCAAATCAATAGCATCAGAAATCATCCAAGCGATTATTCCAAAACAACTCCTGAGGCAATTTGAGCAGCTGGCCCAAAGCTCTCCCTCAGGTCACTGGAGTTTGGAAAAAGGTGTGATTTTGTTACAAAAATTTGGCTACCCTGACGAAGAAACAGATAGTCTAAGCCAGTCCTTAGATCTGTTAGCACAAGAAGTATCCACCTTAATTGAAGATAGTCAATCACCTGAACAAATAATTCAAATCTTAACGCGCTATTTGTTCTTTGAGAAAGGATTTGAGGGAAATAAAATAGATTTTTTTGAAACAGACAACACTTATTTCTCAAGAGTACTCGACCGTAGAAAAGGAATTCCCATAACACTAACAGCTTTGTGTGTCTTTTTAGGACAACGTATCGGGCTTCCCATTGTTGGAGTTGGGTTACCTGGGCGCTATATAGCAAAATACGAATCTCTTACCCAACCTATATACTTTGATCCTTTTAACGAAGGGCGTGTCCTATCGCAAGAAGACTGTGC
>JABGTQ010000254.1 GCA_018647025.1 Nitrospina sp.
AATTGTGGGGTGCTGACTCGAGTTACTGGAAAGGTATTCCTCAAAATCTTCTCCCGTAACTTCAAATCGATCGAAATAAAACGTATCTAAAAATACTTTATGCCTTGGATACTCATCAGGCCTTCCCTTTCCTTTCTCTGAACCCATAAGGTACTCTCCAGAGGGAATCAAAACCATTTCTTTTTCTACTGCAGCAACAGCTGATCCAGTAAACACTGGACTGAAGAATTCAATGACCAAAACCAAAAAAAACCTAAAAAAAGTCATCACAAAAAATCTATAAAAAGATTTAAGAAAAGAAACCCGCTATTTCATCTACCACTTTAAAACAAAAGAATTTATTATATACTGCACCATCAATTTATGGATCGCAAAAAACTATTATTGAAGTGAATATCATTGATATTGAAAAAAAACCGTTACATCTAGATACGTAATCTGATGCGGGCGGTAACAACTTTTGATGGTAGTACTATAAAAGTCTTATTAAGAATGTAAAAAAAGACAAGAAAAAGCAATCATAGTTGACAGTTTTCTTCAAACACTGCTTCAAGAAAAGCGACATACTATAAGGCCATATGCTTAGAATTAGCAGATAATGATTAAATAACTAAGTCTTCCCATTTTGATACCGCTGGAAAGTTTTAAACTTTTAATGAGACTGACATATAATATATTCGATAGCCCTTTTGGAAAAACAGGTATTGCGATTACTCCCTATGGAGTTTGCCGTGTTATTTTATCAATTACAGAAGAGTCGGAATTCGTTCAATCATTAAAAATGATTTACCACTCTCCAAAAAAAGAACCACGCCAATTAAAAGCAATAGAAAAAGAATTTGATCTTTATTTTAGCGGAAAGTTAAAAAAATTTTCCGTTAAAGTAGACTTGAGACATGGAACATATTTTCAACAACGTGTCTGGCAAAAATTAGCATATATACCTTATGGTGAAACCCGGAGTTATCAGTGGTTGGCAACTGAAATTTTTCAGCCTAAAGCCTGTCGTGCTGTAGGAAATGCAAATGGGAAAAACCCCGTTCCCCTAATTATTCCATGCCACCGAGTTATCCAAAAAAATGGAACTCTAGGTGGATTTACTGGTGGGACTCATCTTAAAAGATATTTAATTAATCTAGAAAAAGAAACCTGTGCCAATTTTTCATAGCGAAGCAATAGTGTTACGAAGTTTTAACCTGTCTGAGGCAGACAAATTAATAACATTAATGACAAATCGGTATGGCAAAATTAAATGCGTCGCCAAAGCAGCACGTAAAATTAAGAACCGATTTGGGGCAAGCATTGAACCTATGTCTCACATTCGTCTTATCTATTTTGGAAAAGAAAACCAGACCTTGTATCGCCTCAATCATTCAGATATCATTCATTCGTTTCAAGAGATTCGTGGCGATTTACAAAAAATATATACCGGTGTATATTTTATTGAACTAATCGATACGCTAACTCCAGAAATGCATCCAGACCTAAATGTCTTTCAATTGCTACAGAATGGGTTAAAAGCTCTTGAAACTATCGGTAGTATAGATACACTAACTCGTATCTTTGAAATGAGATTAATGTGTCTTGCTGGATACGCTCCACAACTTAACCATTGTACAACATGCAAAAAAGTCGACTATACGACAAAAATCGGGTTTAGCTTTGAACGGAGAGGAATCATATGCGAACTCTGTTCTCTCCAAGTAAACCCAGAAATTTATTTTCAAATAGGAATACTTAAATATTTAAAAAAACTTAAAACCATAGATATCAAACACGCTAACCGCTTAAAATTTCCCAAAGGCACAGAACTTGATATAGAACGATTAATTCATAGATACATCCTTTCACACACTGGACGAGAGCTAAAATCTTATCCATTTATAAGAGATATGAAAAAAACTTTTGAAAACACATTGTGAGCAAACGTATCATACAAACTGAACTGGCTCCCGCTGCTATTGGCCCCTATTCTCAAGCAATTAGAATAGGAGATTTTCTCTACACGTCAGGTCAAATAGCACTAGACCCAAAGTCCGGGAAATTTCTTTCCGGAGAAATTAAAGAAGAAACAGAACAAACCCTTAGAAATATTTCTGCTATTCTCCAAGCTGACGGACTAGAACTAGAAAATGTTATCAAAACAACTGTTTATCTGTCCGATCTAAATGATTTTGTACAAATGAATAAAATATACGAAAAATATTTTTCTAAAAATAAACCAGCTCGTGCCTGTGTGCAAGTAGCGGCTCTTCCCAAGGGAGCTAAAATTGAAATCGATGCAATAGCAAGCTGTTCCTCCTAATTAATTTTTAATGGCAAAAAAAAAAAATAAAGG
>JABGTQ010000036.1 GCA_018647025.1 Nitrospina sp.
AAGGTATCCGATACACAAGAAACGGAAATTTTCGTTTAGACACGGAACAACATGTGGGGACCCAGGATGGAAACTTTGTATTAAATAGCAACCAAAAGAAAATAAAAATTCAAGATTCAAGAGGCATGATAGCTGTAGTACCCGATGGAACAATCAGTATAGGGGATGGATTTGAAAACCAAGGTGGGGGGAAAATAAGGTTAGTAAAATTTGAAGATAGTAAAGCATTGGCAAAAGAGGGCAACGGTTTATACAAGATTATGGACAATGAAGTTGAACCACTACTAGCGGATAACTTAAGAATTACACAAGGGGCACTAGAACGTTCAAACGTAAATTCTGTTGAAGAAATGACAAACATGATTACAGCAATAAGGGCGTTTGAAGCATATCAAAAAATAATACAAACATTAGATGATGCTGATGACAAGGCTGTAAATTCAATAGGAAGAATAGTTTAAAAATAATTAAAAAAATAAACACGGAAAAGAAAGGGAAAAAATGATTCGAGCATTGTATACGGCAGCCACAGGAATGAATGCGCAAGATACAAATGTCGCAACAATTTCAAATAATATAGCTAATGTTAACTCGACCGGCTACAAGAAAAGTCGAGCAGAATTTCAAGATCTTCTATACCAAAACCTAAAATTGGTAGGAACATTATCACCAAATGGAAATCAGATACCAACAGGAAGTCAGCTGGGTTTAGGAACCAAGCTCGGAGCAGTGGCAAAAATATATACCCAGGGGGATTTTGTAAAAACAGAGAATCAACTTGATATGGCAATCTCAGGAAAAGGATTTTTTCAAATTGCTCAACCAGACGGAACAATCGGTTACTCACGAGCGGGATCATTCAAAATAAATAGTACCGGACTTATTGTAACGGCTGCCGGATTACCAATGGAACCCGCAATTACAATTCCACAAGATTCTCTAACTATTTCAATTGATGAGACCGGAAACATTTCCGTTTTGCAACCAGGGTCAGTAGCGCCAGCGGTATTAGGTACGATTCAATTGGCAACGTTTCAAAACAATGCGGGTCTTCAGGCACTCGGAAATAATAATTTTGCACAGACCGATGCATCGGGGCCAGCAACCATCGGTAATCCTAACTCAGGTGATCGGGGAAAACTTCAACAGGGCTTTCTTGAGATGTCAAATGTGAGCGTAGTGGAGGAGATGGTTAATTTGATTTCGGCTCAAAGGGCTTATGAAACAAATTCAAGAACAGTGCAAACCGCCGATGAAATGCTACAAACAGCCAACAATATGAAACGATAAAAAACGAGGCATTAAAATATGAATAAAAAATATAAAAAAAATTGGATCGCGTTGGTCATAGGTATCGGGTTCTGGGTAATGATGGGATCAATATTATGGGCAGAAACAGAAAATACAAAAACATCAACAATAACCTCGCAAGACATAAGGGAAAGTGCAGAAAATTATTTGATTAACCACTTGGACTGGGATCCTGAATCAATGGATATCCAAATTAATTATGAGGCAAGAGATTTTAAAGTACCCGAAGGAAAGCTACTTCTTAATTATGGAAGGATAAATAACCCAAGAGGAATTGGCCGAATCTCATTAACACTTGTAGTAAAAGTAGATGAAAAATTTATCAAAAGACTACGAGTAAACGCAAGCGTTGGAGTGTACCAGGATATTGTAAAAATAGTGAACCCATTACAACGCGGAAATGTAATCAGAGAATCAGACATAGTTATAGAGCGAACAAGAACCGAGAGATTAATAAGAAATACGCCGACAGCTCTAGATAAAGTAATAGGTCAAGCGGCAACTAGAAATTTACAAGCTGGGAATATAGTAAAGTTTAGGGATTTAAAAAAAGTTCCGACAATAAAACGAGGAGCACGTGTAATTATTTTGGCAAGAAAAGGCAGTATGAAAATTACAGCTTCTGGAACGGCACGAGAAGATGGTTTTAAAAACAGCATAATTCAGGTGGTAAACCTTGAAACAAAAAAAACAATATATGCCGAGGTAATTAACTCAAAAACGGTGGAGGTCAGTTTTTAAATGAAAGATAAAAATATTTATAAACCGAAAAAATTTATAAGAGTAGCAATAATGGCATTAAGTTTAGTGGGTATTAATGCGTGCACAACTATGCAAAAGGCAATAGCACCGGAAGCCGTGGCAGTTATTCCACAAAAAATTTATAAGGCCACTAAGATAAAATTAAACGATGGTGGAATATGGCCAGGGGACACGGCTAAAAACCTTCTTTTTGAAGATACAAAAGCAAAAAAAATAGGAGATATACTCACCGTATTTCTAAATGAGACTGCAACCTCAACTCAATCAGCGACTACAGACACAGCAAAATCTTCAGAAATTGGACTTTCAACAACATCAGTTCTGGGATTGCCAAGCAATATGGGAGTTAAAAATTTTCTTGGTCTGGGTACCGGCTTTGATCCATCGCTTGGAGCTACAAATGAAAGGTCAAATAAAGCGCAAGGAACAACAACACGAAGTGGGAGTTTAACAGGTACGGTATCAGTGACAATTGTAGCAATCAACGAAAGTGGAAACTTCGAAATCGAAGGATCTCGTTCAGTGACTGTCAATTTGGAAGAACAATTAATGGTTATAACTGGAATTATTCGTCCTTCAGATATCGACTTTGATAACACGATTCCGTCTTCTTTGATCGCAAACGCTTCAATCACCTATACCGGAGATGGAGTAATCGCAGAAGAACAAAGGGTGGGATGGCTTACACGTGCCCTAAGTTATGTATGGCCATTCTAAAAGTAAATAATTTAAAAATAAAATTGGAACGAATCAATATTAATATTAGAAATTAAAGTTAAACGGGTAGGTATCGCATGAAAAAAAATCAAACTAACTTAAGAATTTTTAAAAAAAAATAAAAATAGAATGAAAATTTTAACATGCAAATACAAATTAAAGTCATGGTTTATTGCAACATTTGCAGTATTCATGATTTTGTCTTGTACTCAAGATATAGAAAATCTTGTAGGACC
>JABGTQ010000255.1 GCA_018647025.1 Nitrospina sp.
AGTATTAAAATCAAGCGTGGTGAAATTGTCGGGATTTTAGGACCAAACGGAGCTGGGAAAACTACAACTTTTTACATGATTGTTGGACTTATTCCCCCAGATAAAGGCAATGTGTATTTGGGTAGTGAGGATGTAACCGATCTACCGATGCACTTAAGAGCTAAAAAGGGTATTAGCTATCTTCCACAGGAGCCCTCTGTATTCCGAAAATTGACAGTTGAAGAAAATGTAATCGCTGTTATGCAAACGATGGGCCTTTCGAACTTTGATGGAAAGAAAAAAGCAAGAGCTCTCTTAAGAGAGCTTAATATTCTTCATATTAAAAATGCCAAGGCTTATGTACTTTCAGGGGGAGAGCGTAGGAGAGTTGAGATCAGTCGAGCACTGGCAACATCACCTAATTTTATTTTACTAGATGAGCCTTTTGCTGGTATAGACCCGATTGCAATTGCTGATATCAAGTCAATCATTACTCATCTCAAAAGCAAAAATATTGGAATACTAATAACAGATCACAACGCAAGAGAAATGTTAAGCATTGTAGACAGAACATATATTATTAATTCAGGTAATATCATATCGGAAGGATTGCCTGAAGAAATATTGCTTAATAAAAAAGCAAGGCAAATTTATCTTGGCGAACAATTTACTCTATAAAAATAATAGGTTAACGATCACAACATGGCGATACAATTAAAGCTTAGCCCTAGTCTAAAAATGAGCCAGAAGCTCGTCATGACCCCGATGCTTCAGCAGGCCATTAAGCTTTTACCATTGGCTCGCCTAGAGCTAGCTCAAAAGGTACGTCAAGAAATAACAGAAAATCCTGTTCTGGAAGAAATAATAGAAGAAGAAGAAGAACTACAAGACAAAACAGAAATCGATGAGGACACTGAAGTTTCCGAACTAAAAGAAAACTTTGAAGTAACAGATCAAAAAGATGAAGGTGTAGAACATACACTGGAAAACCCAGATATGGATTGGGATACTTATTTCCAGGATAATATAGACCGAGGAAGCTCTGCAGAAAACTATACAGAACAACCAACGATTGAAACAACACACCAGAAAGAACCTTCTCTCCAAGAACACCTGCTTTGGCAATTAAACCTTTCTGTCGATAGTGACCGGAAGAGTTTTATTGGTAGTTGTATCATAGGCAATATCAACAACGACGGCTATCTCCTTGGAAATATTAATGATGTTGGAGAAATATGCAACGCAAGTGAACTAGAAGTTTTAAGTGTACTTAAAATAATCCAGGAATTTGAGCCTCTAGGAGTTGGCGCCAGATCACTACAAGAATGTTTAATGATACAAGCTCAAGCGGACGAGCATTCCACCCCATTAATTCTCAAACTCATTAAAAGTTATTTAGATCGAACTGAGGAAAGGTATTTAACAAAAGTATCCTCAGAACTCAACGTTCGGATTGAATTAATTATAGAAGCGATAAAAATAATTAAAGGGTATAACCCTAAACCTGGCCAAATATTTAATTCTGAGCGTATTGATTACGTTGTACCAGATATCTTTGTAATTAAAACAGAAAAAGGTTATGACGTAACTCTTAATGATGACGGAATACCTCGACTACGCATAAGCCCTTACTACCACAGCCTATTAAAAACCAGTGCAAAAGGAGAAACTAAAGACTATCTAGAAGAAAAACATAGGTCCGCCTTATGGTTTTTAAAAAGTATTGACCAGCGCCGCCAAACTATTTACAAAGTAGGAAAGAGTATTATAAAGTTACAAAAGAAATTTCTCGACCTGGGGCTTTCATACCTCCAGCCAATGGTATTAAAAGACGTTGCCAAGGATATTGAAATGCATGAATCTACTGTTAGTAGAATAACTACCAATAAATACATTGATACACCACAAGGAGTATTTGAGTTAAAATTTTTTTTTCATAGCGGTATCAAATCATATATGGGTAATAGCATGTCGTCTATACGCGTGAAAAATATAATCAAGGATATCATATCAACTGAAGATGAAAAAAAACCATTAACAGATGAACAAATGGTTCAAACATTAATGCATAAAAATGTTAACATCGCCAGACGAACCATTACAAAGTATCGCAAGGAACTAAATATCCCCTCAGCTAGCAAAAGAAAAAGAATATTTTAAAAAGAATTCATACTATTCGAGAAAGCTCAAGGTAAGGAATCCAAAAAACTTCACCAGGGAGTCATCTTATGAATTTAACAGTGACAGGGAAAAATCTTAAAATTACTGATGCAATAAAAAATTATTTAATAGAAAAAATAACCCAAACAGAAGATAGCTTATATAAAAATACCTCAATTCATTTTAATTTATTTGTAGATAAAAACCGCCACATGGCTGAGGCTATTATTAAACAAAAAGGCTTAACAACTCGCGCTAAAGACCAAACAAGAAATCTATATTTAACTTTAGATAATGTTCTAGAAAAAGTTGAGAAACAATTAAGAAAACATAAAAGTCGTGTTCATACCTTACTAATTAAGAAATCTTAAAAATATTTCAAATAGAAAACTCAACCAACTTTGTATTAAAAAAATAGTTTTAACTTATATCTTTAAAGCAATGAAAATATCTGAAATCCTCACAAAAGAAAATATTATTAAAGATTTAAAAAGTTTTGATAAGGAAAGTGTTCTTGAGGAACTATCTAACTTTTTGAAAGACAGAGGAGAAATTCCTAATAAAGAGAATTTACTACTCTCCTTATTAGAGCGTGAAAAATTAGGAAGCACAGGAATAGGCGAAAACGTTGCGATACCACACGCAAAAATAAGAGACATCGATAAAATCATCACCGTATTTGCTCGCTCTCAAATTGGCGTTGAGTTTGAATCCCTAGATCAAAAACCAGTAAACTTTATATATTTAATCCTAGCACCCGAAAACTCCACAGGACAGCATTTAAAAGCGTTAGCTCGTATATCAAGATTATTCAAAAACCCTTCTCTACGAGAATCTGTATTACGCGCAAATGAAATAGATCAAATATACTCAATACTTGTAGATGAAGATTCTAAGTTTACTTAATATTCATAATCCCAACCACTGGCGGATTTTTAATCCTATTTATTTATTGCAACTTTATCTAAAGGTATTAATTGAATGCTTTCAGGAATAGCTGTATCAAAAGGTATATCTATAGGTGAAGCCTATATATTAGATCGATCAAAACTCTGCGCATTAAAACAAACGATTGATTCAAGGGATATTGATACAGAAGTAGCGAGGTTTCGTGTTGCGATAGAAAAAACAAAAAAACAAATGCAGGAAACAAAACAAAAGGCTTCAGAAGTTGCAGAAAAATACTCCATAATTTTAGACACTTATACTCTATTGCTTGATGATGATATTCTGGTCAATGACACGATAACTATAATTCGCAAGAAAAAAATAAATGCAGAATGGGCCATCACAGAAACCTTAAACAAATCTCTTCTTTTGTTTGACAATATTAATGATAACTACCTGAAAGGTAAAAAGGATGATCTGGAGTTAGTAGTCCATGGTGTAATAAAAAATCTTCTCGGACACAGTCAAAACGCACTCGCAGATATTCAGAGACCTGTTATCTTAATAACCCACACATTAAGTCCAGCAGACACAATATCAATACCGCGTGAATATGTATTAGGACTGGCTACAGAGGTAGGAGGAAAAACATCTCACGTTGGAATTTTTGCCTCGGCCCTTGGCATCCCCAGTGTTGTTGGAATTAAGACTCTTACTGATAAAATAAATACCGGTGATCAAATTATTATAGATGGTATAAATGGCAACGTCATAACAAACCCTTCAAAAAATACCCTCGAATACTACAAACAAAAACAATTAGAGCATAAACAGTATGAGGAAAAATTACTAATAAATATAGCAAGGCCAGCAATTACTAAAGATGATTTTCGTGTAAGTCTTAGGGCAAATATTGAGTCAACTTATAAAATTAAAGAATTAAAGAAGTTTGGCGCAGAGGGAGTGGGGTTATATCGAACAGAATTTTTATATCTAAATGCATATAGATACCCATCGGAAAATGAACTTTATGAGAATTTTAAAAATGCGGTACAAGAAATATCACCATATCCAATAGTTAT
>JABGTQ010000256.1 GCA_018647025.1 Nitrospina sp.
CTGCTATTGCTGCGTTGACGGCAGTCCTGGTTTTACCCGTTGATGGCAAAGCCTTCATTAGTGAGCCAGATGTGGGAGCGGGCTCAAAAATAAAAACACCCAAAGATAAAGGAATTAAAAGGGTACTACCAAAAGATCAATCAAGCGTACTTAAAGATAAAAACCTTCCCCTCCGCAAACCATTGGCGAATACCAATCAAAAAAATACCGTACAAACCTGGAAAACAGAATCTTCTTCGGAGCTAATATATAGCGGCAATTAGGCCCGCACCTACCGTACCGACAATGTCCCGGAAAAGTTAGGGAACAAGGTGCCCTACAAAGAATAACACAATCCAATTGCGTGCATTTATTTAAAATTTTTACGTGTAAACTAATTTATCTAGCAAAGGAAAACTCCATGTTAAAAACATTTAAATCATTAACAATCATTTTATTTTTATTTGGGATTTTATTTTACACATACACCCCGGACAACAACGCTGAGGCACAAGGAATCAATAAAGGGATCAAGAAGATGCCTGTTCCTCAGATACCTTTGGGCAAGAAAACGCTTGGTTCGAGTAAAGCAGCTAAGCATCGCGATGATATGATTAAGGGCAAATGAAACAACCCTGCTATGGACGCCCTATTTAATACGATTATTGAGGAGAGGTTTCAGGAGCTGGATTTCCGAATGGAAGGAAGCGGTCAGCGAGTATGCAGATATGGCGCTGCCGATTACGGGCCAAATCATCCCCACGGATGGGATCGAGCGCATCCGCATTATTTCGAATTAGTTAGTGATGAATTATGCGCGACACAACAACAATTATATTATTGTGAGGTAAACCTGGTCGACGACAGGGACATAAGGGAAGATTTAGTTAGAGGTGGTAACGAACTGGGCAAATGTTTTTGTAAATTCGGGTCAAGGTACCCCGAAACGGGAACTTTTGGAGATCACAGTGTCTACACTGACATCGTCCCATCACAATATGAGGGCGTCTGTTCTGCCATACGCGAACAGTAACACCTATAAAAACATTAATCACACGAATCTCCACCCCAGCTCTCAAACATCGGCACCTTGCTCATAAAGATGGGCGATACGATCAAGAAAGTTTGCTAGAGTCTTCGGGGCTATTGATAGCCCCTTAGTCTCAAAGCTAACTCCAAAGTTCTTACCTTTAATAAATCATCTATTTTTTTTGCGAGCACAGAATTTGGAACAATATTTAACCTGACTCCAAACTTTTTCCCACTTTTTTCGCCAACTGAATGATCTTTTACACACCTGACATATTTTGGTAGGTAAGTCAGCTTTCTTAATCATATATAGATTTTAAAAAATGCTTGCTATCATAGGCAATCGCTTGCTTTTTATCTTCACCCATACGCTCATATATTTTGTACATCATGCCGATGCGATGATTCGATTCTAACTTATCTCGGTTACGAGCTAGAAAATCCCAGTATAAATAATTGAATGGACACGCATCTTCTCCGTTTTTCTTACTCACTTTGTAATTACAGTTCTTACAGTAATCTGACATTTTATTGATATAACTTCCGCCAGCTGCATAAGGTTTGCTGGCCAGATATCCACCATCAGCAAAGAGGATCATGCCAGAGACATTCGGAAGTTCTACCCATTCATATGCGTCTGCGTATACAATCAAAAACCACTCATTAACCTGAGTAATATCAAGCCCAGCTATAAGAGCAAAGTTTCCCAAAACCATCAGGCGTTGGATATGGTGCGCATAAGCATTTTTCTTTGTCTCTAAAACACATTGACGCAAGCAGTTCATTTTTGTGTCTGCTGTCCAGTAAAAACCTGGAAGATCACGTTTGGTCTCAAAAAAGTTTTTTTTGGCATACGCAGGCATCTTCAGCCAGTAAACACCTCGCACATACTCCCTCCATCCAATAATCTGGCGGATAAAACCCTCAACCGCATTAAGCGGTGCTTTCCCAAGTTGGTAAGCCTTTTCAACTGCTATTACGCATTCTAGTGGCAAAAGCAAACCACAATTCAGATAAAAGCTAATATGCGAATGATACATCCATGGTTCCCCTTCGACCATCGCATCCTGATAATCACCAAAATTAGGTAAACGTTGTGTTACAAATAAATTAAGCGCTTCTAGTGCCTGCTGACGTGTAACACCAAAATAGAATGGCTCCAAATCCCCAAAGTGATCTGGAAAGCGCTCAGCAACTAGTGACATCACATCCCGCGTAATACCATCAGGTTCATTGCGGTAGGGTTCAGGAATGAGAAGTTTTTCTTTGGGTGGTTTACGATTTTTAAGGTCGTAATTCCACTGACCACCTATGGGCTCATTGCCTTTCACCAATACATTATATTTTTTACGCATTTCTCGATAGAAATACTCCATCCTCAGTTGCTTGCGGCCTTTAGCCCAAAGTGCAAAATCTTCAGGGGAACATAGAAACCGATCGTCAGTCCTGATTTCAACTGAGATTGCAAAATCAGTTGCCCAACCTTTTATATCCTCTTGTACCCGATATTCTCCCGGATGTGTCACAACAATCCGGTCGAACTTTTGCTGTTTTAGGGTACGAGCAATTTCACTTTTAAAGAACCCTGAGTTTTGCTCATCTTCAAGTTTGGTATATGAAACCCTATATCCGCTTTCCTTGAGTTCCTTTGCAAAATGACGCATGGCAGAAAACAAAAAAGTGATTTTCTTTTTATGATGCTTAACATAAGTCGCTTCATTCCAAAC
>JABGTQ010000257.1 GCA_018647025.1 Nitrospina sp.
ACCTTCAAGAATCGCAGCGGATATGTACGCTATGGATTCTGGATAATTCAGTTTAATTCCACGAGCCAGGCGTCTTTCTGCAAGTAAACCAGCCGTAAAAATAAGTAATTTATCTTTTTCTCGAGGAGAAAGTTCCATTTTTCTTCCCTATAATATATAGACTCAAGACTAAACTACCAAAACTATGTATTCCATATTCGCGGAATAACGGCCTCGTGATCTCTCAGAGCCAAACGTAATAGTTGCCAAAATTTAATAAAGTTCCGTTTAACATGTTCTACACTATTTCCTAAATATCGGCAAAGGATAATACCATCCACAAAAGTTATAGAAAGCAAATCGCCATTCTCAAATAAGTCAATATTTTGTCTTAAAAGGTCCACAAGGTCTTTTCTTGGAGAAAAGCAAAAAAAACTCCCCATAACCGGCTTACCTCCCAACCCCCATTTTGCATCAAGAATTGCGTCATTATCTCTGACCACAAGTCTTTCCAAACGAATTGGACATCCATTGAGAAAAATTTCTAACTTCTGAGTCAATTGACCTTGAGAAAAAATCTCTCCAATAGCAGGCCTTCCCAAACACAAAATATCCCAACCAATAAAGTGACTTTCCTCTGACAGGTCAACCCTAGTTATAAGTTTTGCCTTAGCACCTTGAAAAAAAATATTTTCAGATGGGAACCACTCTAATACTCCATGATCTGACACTGTAATTGACTGTCGTTGAAATGCTTCGTCACCGGAACTTCGATAAAATTTACCTGCAGCAGGAGTAGTCACCAAAACTTTTGCATTCGGTTCAACCTGAATCTTTATATCAAAACTATCACCGCCAACCACACCCCCTGGCGGGTGTAAAATATAAGCATGACAAGCTCCATTGGATTCTGGGTAAAATAATTTCTGCACCTGCAATGGCCCTTGATGTGATCGATGATTTAATATCGTTTTATTATTCTCTTCAATGAACTTTAATAGAAGCTTGGCTTTCCAACCCTTATTTAAGTTAGCCTCTTCAAAACTAGATACAGTCATAAAGTATGATGCCCTCATATTTTAACAATTAAACACTAATAAGATAAAACAGGACTGCTCAAAGGTAAATATTAAAGCTTTCGCCTACGATTAACGCCTGTAATAGTTACTAGAAACAAGAGTCTAAGCATGTTGAAATTTCGGCTAATTTATTCAATAATATAATTATATTTTGTATAGCTATTTCACACTCAGGTACTTTATTAAACTATTTTTCCATTTACCCTTCATGTGATTTAAGGTAAACGGACCAAAATTGTAATTGGATCACTATTGCAAATGAAAAAATATTTAAAGGTCGTCGGCTGGATTTTTTTTGGAATTTTTCTGCAGTTTAAATTTAGTGTTCTTTACGGAATAGTATTCTTAGAAAACCTTAATTTTCATGATCGTTCTTACTTCGTTGAAATGAAGCTGTTACCTGCAAGCAAATCGGTTCATTTACTCAACATAAAGACAACTGTTCACCATTCTTTAGGATCCGATTATTTTGCCAATGTGTACATCCCTAAACACTACAAAGTAGTAAACAAGGATCCTTATACTGGGACTGAAGGCATCGACGGTTATAACGCTTATAAAATGGGCATGAAAAGAAAATACCGCGATGTATTAAGTTCCGAAGATTTTATTATTAATCCATCTATTCCTGACATAACCATTGAACCAGCACCGATACTCGTACACTTTGAAAATATGGAACAACGGCTGCATATAGACAAGACATTTGAGTTGTCCAGTAATAATAACATAATTGAGTTGAAGGGACCAAAACGTGCCGAAGCAACATACCCTCAGCAATTGGGGATGTAAAAACTGTTACGTTTTAAAATTTAATAGCCTCATGAAAACTAGATTTCGAGAATTTAAAGATTACTACAAAATACTGGGTGTCTCCGAAAACTCAACTGATACCGATATAAAAAAGTCCTATCGCAAGCTAGCCCTTAAACACCACCCTGATCACAATAAAAACGCCCCAAATAGCGAGGAAAAGTTTAAGCAAATTACCGAATCTTACGGCGTCCTGATTGACCCACTCAAACGCAAACAATATGATAGGTTTAGAGCAGATCACTTAGCTGGACGAACTAACGAATACTCTCAATTTCGATATACACAACAAGATATTTTTGAAGAGATGCGTCGTAAAGGCTTTGGCAATGATATATTTGAGGAATTGAATCGTGAGTTCTCAAAGTCCGGCTTTCGTTCAGGAAACTCTTTTTTTCAAACCACACTGATGGGCGGTGCTCTAGGAGGAATTGTTCGAGTTCTCGGAATGATCCCTGGTCCGATTGGACGTGTGGGACAAGGCCTTCGGATAGCACATATGGTTGGCACGTCTCTTTTTGCTTTAAAAAAAATGCACGATGCAAAATCAGCAGGAAACCCTAAAGACCAACCAAATGTTAAAAATCCCGATATTCTCGAATCCGTGAAAGGCGTTTTTAACAAAGGGGAAAACAGTCAAAATTCTCTTGATTATAATTTATCAATGACTATACCTCCTAAAGAAGCACTCGCAGGAACTAACAAAAAAATTTCTTATGAAATAGACGGAATGCCTGAGCAGTTAATGATACGTATCCCAGAAAAATTTCCCCATGGTGGAAAATTAAGAATCAAAGGTAAGGGACACTCTAAAGATAAAAAAAGAGGTGATCTGATACTTCAA
>JABGTQ010000258.1 GCA_018647025.1 Nitrospina sp.
AATATCTAATTAAATGGTTTTTAATTGACATGTCAAGGTTACTTGAATGAAATGATGATCAAGGCTCATGGTTGTCTGCTAAAGCGCAATTTTTGTCCTTTTATCTGATTCTTCTCAAACGTGAGTTTTAATAGTCATGTTGTCTGATACTTTTACCTGACAAGCAAGTCTGAGTTCAGGATTTTTCTTTAGTTTTTTAGCTAACTGTTGATTTTCAATTTCGTTTCTTGGTTCAGTATTGCCCGAAATAATTTCTACAGCGCAGGTTTGGCAAAGCCCACGACCTCTGCAATTAAGAATTTTAAAAAGGTGGGGGTATATACTCAAATTGTTTCGTATTGCTGCCGTTCGAATGGTTTCCCCTGGATCTGCTTTAATAGTTCTGTTTTGTTTTATAAATTTAAGTTCTAGCATGCCTCAATTTCCTTAAAGTTTAACAATTGACCCTTGCCCCAAAAACCGTGAAATGCACCTCCTACAGTTAGGCAGGACGTCGTCATGTGAACAACCAAATACCTCCCGTGACTTTCCTTCAATACCCCTACTTGGGAATATGGAAGAATAATCTCACCGCAATTAGCGCATGCAGTAGAGTGTTGTTGACAAGTTTCTACAAGACAATCTACACAAACTATGGGGTGAAAAAGATAGGTCTCTTGCCCCCGAAAACTCGTAAAAGTGGGTAAGGTTTCTACGCTTTTTCCACAATCTACACACGATAAAGCCACTTCAGGCCGATTCATAGGCGAAACTTATTACAGCTGATGGTCGTTTGCGGATTTAAATTTGATCCAGTATATCACTCTGACGATAGGAACTCATGAAATGAATTTTAATTATTCGATAAAAATTTTAAATGGACTCTGGCGAAAGACTTTAATTTGATCAGTTGATACAAACGGCTTTCATTTTTTCGTAATCACTAAGAACTGCTCCGGCTCCTTTGACTATGCTCAAGAGTGGTTCGGTGGGCTTGTAAACTTTAAGGGAAGTTTGTTCTTCAATTAGTTTGTCTAACCCGCGAATGAGGGCGCCACCCCCGGTAAGATAAATTCCGTTAGAATGAATATCTGCTGAAAGCTCAGGAGGGGTTTTTTCTAAAGCCTTCATGATAACAGCAGTGATCATGAGGATGGGCTCCTGCATGGCTAAACGAATTTCTTCATCAAAAATCTCAGTCGAGGTGGGTACTCCGGTTTGAACATTTAGGCCTTTTACTTGGGTACTTAGTTTCCCTAGTAAAGGATAGGCGCTTCCTATCTCAGTTTTGATTCGCTCAGCTTCGAATATGCCGATGTTTAGACTGTGGTTTATCCTCATATAACGAGCTATTGATTCATCGATTGCGTCTCCAGCCACACGAACAGATTCGCCGTAAGCGATGGCAGAAAGAGAGATAACTGCTATATCTGATGTTCCACCGCCAATATCAATTACCATATTCCCTTCAGCCTTATTTACTGGGATACTCGCCCCAATTGCAGCAGCCATTGGTTCCTCAATTAAATGGACTTCGCGGACACCAGACATAAAAGCAGCCTCGATTACTGCTTTTTTTTCTACTTGGGTTATGCAAGTGGGAATCCCAACTACAATACGTGGCTTTACAAACCAATTATTTTTGAGAATTTTTTTTATAAAGTGGGTTATCATGCATTGTGTAATGTTGAAGTCTGCTATGACTCCATCTTTCATAGGCCTTATAGTTTTTAATTGGGTATGCGTACGGCCGAACATTTTCTTTGCATCATGCCCCACAGCTTCAACTCTTCCCCCATTCGAACTTACAGCGACGACAGAGGGCTCGTTAAGTACAATTCCTTTATCTTTAATATAGATCAAGGTATTAGCTGTTCCCAAGTCCATTGCGATATCAGTAGAAAAGCGTTCTATTAATTTTTTAAAAATCATAACGTTTTTGTAGCTTTAAAGAAAAGTTTTTAAGAGGCCTTATGCAATGAGGCTCCAATTAACTGCGAAATAGTTTTGCCGTTGTTAGGAAAATAAGACATTCCCAGTTCAGCACTAATTTGCATCGGCTTGCCCTCAACGAAGATTGGATTATTGTTGAGTATCCTTTCGAGCTTTATTTGAAAAGGTTGAGCTTCAGAACATTCTCGCTCTGCAAGAATAACAATATAGGTGTTTTCAGAAAATTTAAAAATATATTTTGGTGAGGGTAGTATTTTTGAAATTGTAGATGCAATTCCCCTTTGAAGTAAATCCCCATGATTAATACCAAAAGCTGAGTAAAGCTCCGGTAGGTTATTAATTTTTAAGCTTAGAAAACACGCGGATTTTCCATTTTTTAGTAACTCTTTTTCAAGAGCCTCAGTGTGTTGAGTTAAGAAACGGTGATTGGGTATTCCTACGATTTGATCTAGGTTTTTATTATAATTCCATTGTTCTTTAGTCTTCACGCAGAAGACTGAGAATCCAGCCGAGTAAGTAATTAGAGTCAGGGAATCGAGTTTTAGGTCAGAAAAGAATCCAGCAATTTTTGAGCCACACACCATAACACCATAAAGTTGATGATTAAAAGAAATAGGTGAAGCCATTAGAGAAAAAAAAGATCCTTCTGTATCTTCATTTTTTCCAAAAATAACAGTATTACGCCCTTCTGTGTTACTGAGAAGAATGGGACACTGCTTTTTGGCACATGATCCGGCTAGACCCTGTCCCAATTGTACCGATATATTGGCAGCACTTTTATTGAAGCCTTTGAATTTTAAAATTTTTCCTACTTTATTAGAATCGAACAAGACTATTGCATATGCATCATAGGTAAGTATAGATAAGGGTATGTTAGATAGTCTTTCTAATGTTTTATTTTTGCTGGGGGATTCACCAATGAATCGGCTGTATGAAACCAGATCGCGAAAAATAAATTCGTTTGGAGGGACGAACAAGGATCTTTTTTTTTCTTGGTCTAGTTCCCAAGCCATCTGTTTTACCAGTCCTGCTATTATTTTTTGTTGCTTTGCGGGAAAACTGTAGCTTTCTTTTGAGTCGATAACGAGAACACCTTCAAGGTTTTTATGGGTTACTGGCATAGCAAGAAAGCTTTTCAAATTTTCCTTTTTCTTGTACATGCAAAGCTCTGCTGGGTTTTTCCCAAAGTCTTCTTCTAGAAAGGGTGTTCTGCTTTGCGCGACCTTTCCCACTAGGCCTTCTCCAAAATCAATTTTTGCTTCCGTATTGAAATTAGGACTTAGAGAAATATGATGGCGTAAAGCAAGAGTTTTTTTATTTGGATCTGCTTTATATAAAGCGATAGTAAATGCGCTGCTTATATTGCCGGTAAGTTCAACAAGTTGGTCGAGACGATTCGAGGTAGTCATCTTGGAGGGAAATTTTTGATTAGATTTATGTATAGAAACTTACAGCCGGGACTTATTTTTGTTGAAAAAATTGTATAAAAAAATAATTTATTTTCCTCGTTTTTTAAGCATATCCCTGTATGTTTTGAGTTCGCTTTTGTCAATTGCCTGGGCAGCTATTTCGTAGACGGTATTTCTATTTAACTGAATTTCTTTTACTCGCTTTACCTTACAGTTGATAATCTTTTTTTCTCCACTAGATGGTGTGCGAAAGATAGCAATAAGAATATCATCTTGAATTACAGTCGCATGGGTTGTTAAAACGAGTCCATTGATGGAGATTTCTTGTATATTAACTTTGTGAGCTAGATCAAAAAACTCTCTTTCCCTTTCTATCGTAGCTGTGCCAAAAATTTTTACACGGGCTCGATGGCTAATTCTTTTATCTAATGTGCTCTGTTCTTTGTAGGTTTTTTTTTTAATTAATAGATCGAGACGATCTTTGAAATGATATAAGTCTTTTAACGAAAAACTCTCTAAAGAGTCGAGTATATCTTGGAACATCGGTTTACGATATATCTTACACCCCGAATACCAGAAAAAATCAGGGCTATTGTTTTAGGATGGGGTTTAATCCTATCAAGTGGTTCTAATTTTATAGTCAGTGTGATTTGGTGTCAATCATTTAAAAACAACCATTTTCACTCAATTTACCTGGTTCAAAAATATTAATAATCTTGACATAGATTTAGCCCATTTATATACTCCATCCTCCTCTCGTTTTTGGATGCGACTCGATGAGATAATCGATAAGGGGCGGTTAGCTCAGCTGGGAGAGCACCGGCCTTACAAGCCGGGGGTCACAGGTTCGATCCCTGTACCGCCTACCATCGATCTACCATCGATTTACTTTTTGGTTTTTTAATAAGGTTTTCGTTTTGCGACCAAAACAATGTGAATACAGTGGGTTTGCAAGGGTGCCCTTAAAGGGTATCCATTATATTGTCAGTATTTTGAGTTAAGATACGGGGTCGTAGTTCAGTTGGTTAGAATGCCGGCCTGTCACGCCGGAGGTCGCGGGTTCGAGTCCCGTCGGCCCCGCCATATAATTAAGGGTCTGAGGCTTATACTGCTTCAGGCCCTTTTTTATTTATTGCTGTAGCTTCATTTAACGAATTAAAAGTGTAGAAGCATCCTGATAAGACTTTAATAGGCCAGATCGCTGAAGGCTTTGACTACTTAGGGTATAGCTTTGAGCCTAAGGGGCTACCAATAGCCCCGAAGATTCTAGCAAACTTTCTTGAACGTAAGACCCAGCTTTATGAGGAAGGTGCAGGTTTAGACGCATCGGGAAATACGTCAGGAACTGGTGGTGATAGGTGAGACCTGGGGTGGAGATTAGTTTAGTAAGTTTGTTTAATAATGCCCGTCCGGTACTAGTTTTCTTAAATTCTTGATAAGGGGAGTTGCTACTATGAAAGCCTTACGACTTATATTAGGGGATCAGCTTTCACAAGATATTTCAAGCTTAAAAGGTTGTAATAAATCAGACGATATCATTGTCATGTGTGAGGTTTGGAATGAAGCGACTTATGTTAAGCATCATAAAAAGAAAATCACTTTTTTGTTTTCTGCCATGCGTCATTTTGCAAAGGAACTCAAGGAAAGCGGATATAGGGTTTCATATACCAAACTTGAAGATGAGCAAAACTCA
>JABGTQ010000259.1 GCA_018647025.1 Nitrospina sp.
CTTAGAAATGGTTGGTCGAACTGCAAGGCATCATACCTTTTTTGAAATGCTTGGAAATTTTTCATTCGGAGATTATTTTAAAAATGATGCAATAAAATATGGGTGGGACTTTCTAACAAACGTAGTCGGATTACCTAAAGATAAGCTATATGTTTCTATTTACAAGGATGATAATGAGGCCTTTGATATTTGGGAAAATACTATTGGAATTCCGAACAACCGCATAATTCGACTTGGAGACAAAGACAACTTCTGGTCTATGGGGAACACGGGTCCATGCGGTCCCTGCTCAGAAATTCACATTGACCAAGGAGAAGATGTTGGATGCGGAAAATCTATCTGTACCGTCGGCTGCGATTGTGATCGCTATCTTGAAATATGGAACCTTGTTTTTATGCAATACAATCGAGATGAGTCTGGCAACCTTACTCCATTACCCAACCCATGCATTGATACAGGAATGGGTTTAGAACGACTAGCTGCCGTAGTTCAAGGAAAAACTTCAAACTACGACTGCGACCTTTTAATGAATATTATAAAAGAAGTCTGCCGAGTTATGAAAAGAACTTACGGATCTAACATCAACCATGACATTTCGATTCGAGTGATAACAGACCATGCTAGAGCAGCTGCTTTTCTAATTGGAGATGGGGTACTTCCTTCAAATGAAGGGCGAGGCTATGTCGTCAGAAGAATTATTAGACGCGCACTCAGACATGGGAAACTCCTAGAACAGAGTGATTTATTTTTTTACAAAATCACTGATTATGTAACAAATATTTTCTCTGATGCTTATCCCGATTTTAAACAAAACTCAAGTTTCATTCATCGAGTAGTACAAAATGAAGAATCAAATTTTGCAAATACTCTAAATTTCGGAATGCAACGCATGGAAGAAATTCTTAACCACGTCCGCAAGAAAAACCTCGACCACATCCCAGGTGATGAAATTTTTAAGCTATACGACACATTCGGATTTCCTGTCGACTTGGCAGAAGAATATGGAAAAGAAATTGGTCTGTCCCTTGATATGAATGGCTTCAATGAAGCAATGCAGAAACAAAAAGAGAAAGCAATGGCCTCATGGAAAGGCTCAGGAGAAAAGTCAGTTTCTCCATTCTTTAATGATTTTATTAAAACCGAAAAACAAACTCGTTTCTTGGGCTACGATAAGACTTTTGTAGAAGGAAAAATTTTAGCAATTTTAAAAGAATCTAAACCAGTTGACTCCGCTAGCGAAGGCGAAAAAGTTGAATTAATAATGAACCAAACCCCATTTTATGGAGAATCCGGAGGTCAAATAGGAGATTCAGGAGTTGCCTGGAACGAAGTCGCTCGACTAAATATAAGCAACTCAACTAAGCCAATTCCAGATCTTACTATTCATCACGCGACAATCACTCAGGGTCTAATAAAAAAATTAGATACTTTAACTTTAAAGGTAGACCCCGAAAGCAGATCGGAAACTGCTTTGCATCACTCGGTCACTCACTTGCTTCATGCTGTCCTTAAAGAAGTTTTAGGAGAACATATAAAACAGGCTGGATCTTTGGTAACTTCTCAACGACTAAGGTTCGACTACACTCATTTTTCGCCTTTGGTTCTTAGAGAAAAAAATAGAATTGAAGAACGGGTGAATCAAAAAATACGTGAAAATTTAAAAGTTTCAACTAATGAACTATCCATAGAAAAAGCTATTAAAGACGGTGCTGTGGCCCTATTTGGGGAAAAGTATGGTGAAAACGTCAGAGTAGTATCGATGGGAGATTTTAGTAAAGAGCTTTGTGGGGGAACTCACACAGCTGCAACAGGGAATATTGGCTTGTTTAAGATAATCTCAGAGGGCGGTATTGCTTCTGGAGTAAGACGTATTGAAGCCGTAGCTGGAAAATCTGCATATTATTCTATGCAGGAAGAAAATAAAACTCTGATTTCAATTCGCTCGCTTTTGAAAGTATCTCCGGAAGAAGAAATCAATAGATTAAAAAAAATTCTTGAAAAATCACGAGAAATGGAGAAAGAAATCAGCCGTCTAAAGGAAAAACTTATTAGCGGGAAGGGATCTGACTCGAATCATGATATTGAAAAAATTGGTAACATATCTTTACTGGTTAAACAATTTGAGGAAATGGATGCTAAGACACTACGATCATTTATTGATAGTGCAAAAAATAAAATTAAATCAGGTGTTATAATCGTTGGGTCTAATACAAATGGAAAAGTTTTACTTGCTGCTGGTGTAACAAAGGACTTAGAAGGGAGTTTTCATGCAGGTAATATTTTAAAAGAAATCTCTGGTATTGTTGGTGGAAGCGGTGGCGGTAGATCCGATATGGCCCAAGCAGGGGGTGTTCATACAGAAAAATTAGGAGAAGCTCTGGGCAAAGCTAGAGAAATAATACATAATAGTTAATAAGTGTTTTATTTTTTTAAAAAAATTTTTACAGAATAATTAGAGATAGTCATTATAAATAAACCATCTGCATTTATCGATGTGTCGATTAACATTCCCCCAATAAGGGATCACAACCAAAATAATTAGCTATGGAGCCAAACAAAAAAGAAGCACTAGATAAAAAATGGAATGAAATAGTTTTAAAAGCTCTGAGTGATGAAGAGTTTAAGAAAAAACTCGTAAAAGACCCGATTAGCGTTATGATTGAGAATGGACTAGGCTTACCTGAAGGTTGTAAGGCGGGAGAAACCTCTACCAAGACTGCTGGCCTTCAACTTCCACCTAATGCTTCAGACGATATTAAGGAAGAGGCCATATGGTGGAGATGGCGACTAGAGATGACCCACGATTTCGGAAAGGATGAACGAAAAAAATCTAGTTTATCCTCTGGTGGAGCCCCACTTATTGACATGACTCCAGATATGTAGATTTACATGAAAAAATTGATATTTGTTAATTGTTATAATTTTGAGCTCAAGTATTAGATCATTTAATTACTCTAAATAGATGGGTTTTTTACCTAGATATATCTGGTCGAAGCTCAATTGTTGTATCTTCAGCAATCCACTTTTTAAGGACATTTGCAGTTAGCGCTGTTTTTCGTTTAGCCATTTCTTCTGCATACATCTTCATCCATGCGGGGTTTTCTGGACCCATCACTATTTTTTTAAGTTTTGGTTGCCTTCGTATAATATTTTTTTTAGATTTAGTTCTAGATACCGGTTTATAAGTAACCGCTAGCAACATTGCAAAGCCAAATGTAATCAAGAGAGTTGTCAAAATAGTGTTCATTAGATTTGAAGTCCTTTAAAAGCATACAATAATTTATTTATCTCTTATCGACAATCTCGGCAATGTCCTTAAGAGAAAATTTGCTCATATTTTGCACAAAAATTATTAGTTTTTTTAATAATTAACACAAAGATACTCACAAAACACTTACCATTATCAATACTTATAGGTATGGGGTTGTCTATATACTGATGTCTATTAAGTCCATCTTAAAAAAACAATAAAGATATAATGAACGGGCGGCAAATTTTTCTAACAATTTTTATTCCAGTTTTAGGTGTTTTTTTTATGTGGTATTTGTATCAGGGTACCTTTTAAGGCAATAATTACGTTTTATTAAACTCTCACAAGTATTTAGCAAGAAGTAGGCCTATAAAACTCTATTAAATTTAATTTAAATGGATTGCTAATGAGATCTGATTGAAATATATTTTAAGTATTAAGGCATATACGACTGTAACTCAGTTGGATAAAGCGTTGGTTTCCGGAACCAAAAGTCGGAGGTTTGAATCCTCTCAGCCGTACCATATTTTTTAAAAAAAATATATTGACCAATTTGTAATACAAACCTCTATAGAATACACAAGCTGTGACTAAGGAAAAATTATTAAAAATCTTTCAAGCCGCGAAAGTAAACCGCCGTACCTCATTGGCACTGGGAGATAACAAAATTCAAGAATTACCTCCTGCGATAGGTGACATTACAAGCTTAATGGATCTTGACATGAGCCGCAATGAACTTGAAACGCTCCCCTCTGAAATAAATAACCTTAAAAAACTAAAACGACTAGGATTAAATTATCAAAAGTTTAACTTATTTCCAGTCGCAATCTGTTCTCTAAAAAGACTCGGCGAATTATACTTAAGAGGAAATAAAATAACAGCAGTACCACCGGAAATTGGCAACTTAAAGAATCTGACTGGACTCGATCTAAGGGGGAACCGCATAACGCACTTACCCAAAGAAATAATTCAGTTAAAAAGCCTTAAACTATTATTTTTAGATGGAAACCCTCTGGTTGAGCCACCGTTAGAGATTGTAGTAAAAGGAAAGGATGCAATCTTTAATTATTTTCGTACTAAGTACACCAATACAACTAACATACAACCTAGCCAACCCAACACACTAGATACACAATCACTTGAAAATGTAAGTTTATATACAAAGCAAAGATAAACCATTCATTCAAAACGACACATTTTTATTGGATCGAAACATTATGATAAAATGTAATTACATAAACGTTTTAAATTAATTTTTTTTCGGAGACCTAGGTGAGCAAAGAACACTGGTACCTTTTATCATTGGTTGGAAAAGATCGTCCCGGTATCGTTGCTAAGTTAAGTGCTGGATTATGTAAAAATGGATGTAACCTTGGAGACTCTTCCATGGTTCGACTTGGGAACAACTTCGTTATAATGCTTGCCGTACAATTTAATGGTTCTCAAGAAGCCTTGAGTAATATTGTTGCACCTTTGGCAGATTCGATGAACCTAAAGCAAAACCTAATTGAAATCGAAGAAGGTACTCATGACATAGAACCAGATGTCAGGATAAATATTTATTCGGATGAGAGAATAGGGATTATTGATGATGTTACTAGCATGTTAGCAGATTCAGGACTAAATATCTTATCTCTTGAGTCTAATCTTGGCATTAATCAACCGCAAAACACATATTCTATTCATATTGAAGGAACCGTATCTGAGGAAATTACTCCTCTCTACGAAGTACTTGAGCGGCTGTCAGATGAAAAAAATATTCAGTACCAGCTTATTCCTATAAATTCTCAGGTAGTATAAACGGAGGACTCCAACTCGAGGGCTATTTTCTTGCTCTTTTATAAATGTGAGTAGCTGTTTCTAAAAACACATCAGCCGATTCCATGATAGTTTCGGATAATGTAGGGTGGGGATGAATACAATGTGACAGGTCATCAGCTTTGGCTCCCATATTAATAGCAAGAACTCCCTCCGCAATTAGTTCGCCTGCTCCATAACCCACGATTCCTACACCAAGAACACGCTTTGAATCAGGTTGTAAGATTAACTTAGTGAAACCTTCAGTTCGACCCAAAGTATGAGCTCTACCCGAAGCTCTCCATGGAAACTTTGCCACTTGAAAATCAAGATTCTTCATTTTAGCTTCTGATTCTGTTAATCCACACCAGGCAATCTCTGGGTCAGTAAATACGACGGCTGGAATGACAGTATTACTAGAAGTCATCTTCTTTCCCTTAAGACCATCAATGGCAATGCGAGCTTCATAGGATGCCTTATGCGCAAGCATGGGCTCTCCTGAAATATCTCCTATTGCAAGAATTGCAGGATCAGAAGTCTGTCCTTTAAAATCAACTTTAACAAAACCATTACTATCCAATTGAACTTTTGTATTTTCAAGCCTTATTTTATCTGTATTTGGTCGACGCCCTACTGACATGAGTACACGGTCAAATTTTTCCTCTTTCGATTCTTTCGAGGAAGCCATTGTGACATAACCTAATCCACCAAGTTCGCGAATTGATACTACCGCTGTATCAAGATAGATAGACTCAAATTCACTAGATAACTTATTTTGCAATGGACGAACCAAATCACGGTCAACGTCAGGCAATAATCCATCTTTAATTTCAACCAAGGTAACGCTACTACCTAATCCTGAATAAACTGTACCCATTTCTAAACCTATATAGCCGCCCCCTACAATGAGCAATTTTTTGGGAATTGAAGTCAATTTAAGCGCTTCTGTCGAATCCATTATCACTGCTTTACTAACACTAAATTGACTAGGAACAACAGGTCGTGACCCGGTAGCAATTATACAGTGGTCAAACCTTATCGA
The DNA here is from genome assembly GCA_018647025.1 of Nitrospina sp. Taxonomy (GTDB): domain Bacteria; phylum Nitrospinota; class Nitrospinia; order Nitrospinales; family VA-1; genus Nitromaritima. Next base: position 6,090 of record JABGTQ010000259.1, read on the forward strand.
ATGACCTTCAGAAGTTTTAATAGTATTAGAGTCAACAAAAACTCCCCGTCCAGTTACATAATTAATACCTCGTTGTTTGCATAGCAAATCCAATCCACCTGAAAAATTCGAAATGATTTCGTCTTTCCATTTATTTAAGCGTTTTAAGTCAATCCTTGGATCATCAAAATCAATTCCTCTGTCCTTTACTTGTTTTGTTTCTGCCAATAATCCTACAATATGGAGAAGTGCTTTTGACGGAATACAACCACTATGCAGGCAAACACCACCTAGGTTAAGACTTGCATCTACAAGAGTGACTTTATATCCTTGATCAGCTGCGTGAAAGGCAGCGGAATAGCCACCGGGTCCAGCACCAAGAACAACGAGATGCGATTTACTCATTTATTACTCTCTTAACTAAGTTGATAATAAAAATACCACGATATTTTTTAACGATGGCGTTTACGGCTAAGTTGTTCCCACTTCTTAGCAGGAGATTTTTTCCTAATTTTATTTAAAATGTAACTGAATAGCCATTGCGCATCTTCTTGACTAGTAAAGTCATTTCTTAAACGTGCAATCGTTTTTTGTTCAATGTCAAGAAATGGACGTAACTGACTCCCCCATTTTTTAACAATTTGCAAATTACTGAGATCACTTGATTTTTTGTCACCGGGCAAATAATTCTTATTGAAAATATTTTTTCTTTTACTACTTGTGGTTTCTTCTTCTGTTATCAAAAGAGGTAGTTCTTTGGCAGAAGTATTAGACAAAAAATAAACAAGAGCGAAGCCTTTTTCTGTTTTCCCCATACTGCTTAAAAAGTCTACTAACATTTTTTTTACTTCTTGACTAGATTGTCCATCATTCAACCTTGAGAGTTTAAATGTTCCGTTACCATCAGGTTCTAAAACATTCAAGTCGAGTAAGTAATGTACTATTGGTATTCTCCCTGTAGCATCAATATCTTCGTTAAAGATACCGTCTAGAAACCATTCAAACCATAACTCTTCAGAATAATTTAGGTGGGGGTCTTCTTGAGGGCCCATTTCAAACAACTCCAACTTAATAGAAAAATTTTTATGCGGAAGGATTCTCAATATAAAAAGCTAAGCTTAGACTTTTTGACTATTGTTTATTTATTCTATTGCCCCCATAAAAATAGAAATTGTGGTGAAATTTGGTTCCAGTCAAACCCTAGATCCAGATTAATTAAATTGATTTTAGGGGTTGACCCCATCGAAGAATAATAATTAGACTTATACTCCCTTGGGCGACTATATGTCACAACCTTTAAATCAGGTTGATCTAATTCTTTTTTTGCAAGCTCAACTAAATCTTTTAAATATCCAATTGAATCCACAAGGTGATTATTTAAAGCCTGACGAGCATTATAAACTCTACCGTCAGCTAATGCTCTGACTTCCTTTACATCCAACCCGTCTCGATTCAAAACAACTAAATCCACAAAACGATCATAATACCGATCTATTGTTTCTTGAAACAATAGTCTCTCTTCTTTTGTTAATGGCCGAAACGGAGACATAAAATCTTTTTTTTTGGACGATTTTACAACCTCCCACTCCACGCCCACTTTGTCCATCAAACTTTCAAGGTTTAGCTTTAATGCAAGA
>JABGTQ010000260.1 GCA_018647025.1 Nitrospina sp.
GAAGGCTAAAATAATTGCAGAACATCTAGGAGTTAAAGAACACCGTATTGTAAATATGGATCTAGCGCAATTCGGTAACTCTGCGCTTACCGACTCTATTGATGTACCTACTCATCGCAATGAAGAAGAAATGTCATCATCTATTCCGGCTACTTATGTACCGGCTAGAAACACGCTATTTCTATCCTATACTTTGGCTTATGCTGAGGTCAAAAAATGCGATAATATTTTTATTGGAGTAAATTCGGTTGATTATAGTGGTTATCCGGATTGCCGCCCCGAGTTTATCAGAGCATTCGAAGCGCTTGCCAATCTTGCGACAAAAGCAAGTGTGGAAGGTTTTAGTAAATTTAAAATACACACCCCGCTCATGCAGATGACCAAGGCAGAGATCATTAAAAAAGGGTTAAGTCTAGATGTTGATTATGGACTTACTCATAGTTGCTATGATCCTTCTAAAACAGGACTAGCCTGCGGGATTTGCGATAGTTGTTTGCTACGCCTGAAAGGATTTAAAAAAATCGGGACAGAAGATCCCTTGAAGTACCGTTAAAAAATTTTTGAGATAATCAAACTATAATACCTGAATATTTATTATACGAGTATTTTCGTTAAAATTTATAAATAGTCATGATATCATCACACTCTTACCATCTGATTGGAATCGTTCTGATTGGTATTACCTCTCATTCATTTAAAACAGGTTTATATTTTTATAAATGTTAAATCCATCTACAATTAAAACTTACCTGACTTTTGACGATGTCCTCTTGCTTCCTGGTCATTCAAAGGTTTTGCCTACAGAAGTAGACCTAAAGACAAAGCTCACTCAAAAAATATCTATAAATTGTCCACTAATCAGTGCGCCGATGGATACTGTCACTGAGGCAAGTTTAGCAATTGCATTGGCTCAGGAGGGGGGTATCGGGATCATCCACCGCAACCTGCCTCCAGAGCGACAGCGTAAAATGGTCGATCAGGTTAAACGTTCTGTAAGCGCAATGATTCCAGACCCCATCACAATGGATCCAGACCAAACATTGTCCGCTGCACTTCGTCTGATGGAAAAATATCATATCACTGGCATTCCTATAACAAAAAACAACAAACTTGTCGGCATCCTTACCAACAGAGATTTGCGTACAGCACCAAAACACTCAACCCCTATTCGAGATGTGATGACTAAGTCTAAACTCGTCACTCTGCCCGAAGGTAGTTCTCTCAAACAGGCAAAGAAGCTTCTTAATGATAATCGTATAGAAAAACTACCTATAGTTGACAAAAAGGGTAATCTCCGTGGGCTTATCACACTCAAGGATGTTGAAAAATATGCTCAGTTTCCAAACGCAACCAAGGATTCGAAGGGGCGCCTTATGGTCGGTGCCGCACTCGGTGTGGCACAAAACAAAATGGAACATATTGAGGATTTAATACGAGTCGGACTTGATGTTTTAGTTATAGATAGCGCTCATGGGCATTCCGAAAAAGTTTTGAGAACTATTCGCGAAATCAAGAAAACTTTTCCCAAAATTCAAATTATTGGTGGAAATGTTGCTACTGCTGAGGGCACTCGCGATCTAATCAAAGCTGGTGTAGATGCAGTCAAAGTTGGAGTAGGACCCGGTTCTATTTGTACCACTAGGGTTGTAACCGGTGTGGGAGTTCCTCAAATCACTGCTATTTCAGAATGTGTGAAAGTTGCATCAAAAAAAAATATTCCCATCATTTCAGATGGAGGGATTAAATTGTCTGGCGACGTTACCAAAGCTATTGCTGCTGGAGCACACACAGTCATGATAGGTTCCCTATTTGCTGGAACAGAAGAAAGCCCAGGCGAAAAGATTCTCTACCAAGGAAGAAGCTATAAAGAGTATAGAGGAATGGGTTCTATAGCTGCTATGAGCCAAGGTTCTAGTGACCGCTATTTTCAAGAACTTGAACTTTCAGACAGCAAACTAGTCCCTGAGGGAGTAGAGGCTCGTATACCCTATCGAGGAGGAGTTGCTTTCACCGTCCATCAAATGCTGGGAGGAATCCGAGCGGGAATGGGTTATTGTGGAGCCAAAGA
>JABGTQ010000261.1 GCA_018647025.1 Nitrospina sp.
ATGAAAAATGGTTGCACCATTTTGTTTGGTAGAATGCAGTGAGGCTAAACTATTAAGAATAGATTCAGCCGACATTTCGTTGTCATGGAATGAAAAAGAGCCCTGACGCGATAGGGCCAATTGAATTCTTTTTTTCAGCACGGGATAGTCCTTCTTAAAATTAAATTGATGAAGAATTGATTATAGAAAGCCAAATCTTATTATGTCAATAAAACCTATCAGGTTGATTTTTATTTAAAAATAAGAAAATAAAAACTTTTTCAGCATATTGTTAATTGATATAATACTGTTATGCCATTAAATATTGCTTTGATAAACATGCCATTTGGGTTTCATATTTACCCATCCATTCAACTGGGAACGCTTTCAACATTACTGAAGTCGCATGGCTGTGCTGTTAAGAGTCATTACTTGAATCTACACTTTGCCCACCAATTGGGAATGCCTATCTACAATCAACTGTGTGAAAAAAGGTTTTTGGTCGGGGAGTGGCTCTTTTCGCATCTTCTCTTTGGGACAAATCATAAAAACCTCGATTACATGAATCATTTTGACTCTCATATTGATGATGTCTGCCAGTCCATTGATCGTCCGCGCGAATTTTTAATAGATGTTAAAACAAAAATGGTTCCTGAATTCCTTCAATGGGCTTTAGAGTCAGGTTCATGGGGTCAATACGATGTTATTGGGTTTTCATCGACCTTCAATCAGAATCTTGCGAGTGTAACACTAGCTAAGTTAATTAAGGAGAAACATCCCGCGGTTAAAATTATGTTTGGCGGAGCTAACTTTGAATCAGAAATGGGGTTGGAATACTTCCGTGTATTTCCTTGGATTGATTTTGTTGTACCGGGGGAAGCCGAAGGTGTCTTGATTCCTTTAATAAAATCATTGGAAAAAAATGAACCAATCCCAAATGGAGTGGCCCATAGAAGTAATGGTGGTATAGCTTTTGCGGAGAATCACGAACTTCACGAAGATTTTAGTGTTAATGCTCCCCCCGATTATGATGATTTTTTCGAGCAGCTAAGGCAGATCGACCCTGACTCGTCGCTACTGGAGAATCCAGTCATCCTTTATGAAACAGCCAGAGGTTGTTGGTGGGGGGAGAAGCATCATTGTACTTTTTGTGGGCTGAATGCCACTACTATGAAATTTAGATCGAAGCCAATGGAGCAGGTGCATGCAGATATTTCGTATCTGTCAGAGCGCTATAATTCTTTTCGCTTTCGACTTGTGGATAATATTTTAGAGATGAAATATATCGAAGGAATTTTTGGAGAAATGGCTCGTAATAATTTTGATCTTCAATTTTTTTTGGAAGTTAAAAGTAATTTGACCAAACAGCAAATTAAATCACTGGCTCACGGTGGAGCCAATGTGATTCAGCCGGGAATCGAGAGCTTTAGCATTAATCAATTGATGGAAATGGATAAAGGGGTGCGACCTTTACAAAATATTCTCTGTATGAAGTGGGCAATGTATTATGGAATTGAGGTCAACTGGAACATTCTAATCGGGTTCCCAGGGGAGACTAATGAAGATTATTCTCAGCAAATCGAATTGGTTAAGCAGTTATCCCATTTGCCGCCACCTGAATGTGTTGGGGATCTTTGGCTGGAAAGGTTCAGTCCCTACTATACTCGACCTGAAGAATACGGAGTTACCATAACAGGACCAGGCGAAGCCTATCCTTATGTTTATGATTCAGAAAATATCGACTTGTTTAAAATTGCTTATGATTTTGAGTTTACTACTAAGAATGAAATCGAACCGTCTCTAAAAAAAGAATTGACCGAGATCGTCCAAAATTGGAAGGCGAGACATCAGTCTGATGACTTACCTTATTTATTTTTCACAAAATCCATGAATTTTGTGACTGTTTATGATGATAGGTCAATCGGGAACCCTAATAAAAACCGCTTTGAAGGAGCTCCCGCTAGTATCATAGTTTTTTGTAATGAATCACCGAAAACTATGGTTCAGATAGAAAAACATATTCGAGAGTTGAGCATGGAAGAAGGTGCAGCAGAAAAAGGAGTTTTGCAGTTGGAAAGAATGGGCATCCTATACGGCGAGAAAGGAAAGTATTTGACCCTTGCGTTGCCCCACAACGCAAACTTATAGATAAAGTCAAATTCTTGGCAAATCTAATTTGTGGCTAATTCATACCACTAAACCTACTAGCACCACCCTAAGTGCTATTTTTTTAAATGTTTTTTAACAAGCTTTACCTTCTAGGAGGAGGATGTTTGACAGCGAAGAGTGAAGGCTTTATAATCCCATCTATTGACCCTTAAAACAATTAGTTGGCTTCTAACTGATTAACCAGCTCTTTTAGTGTTTATGATTTAGAGCTTTTTTTACATTGAATCATCCTTAAAAAGGCAAACTTAATGGCAGAAATTGGAGAGGGACGGAAGTTTGAAAAAATTGCTTTAGATTACATGAAGCAGAATAACCTTTCTGAGGCAGAGTCTAACTTTATTAAGGCTCTGACGCACATGAAGCAGTCTGGAGACGAGGAAGGTCAGGCGTATGTGCTAGGAAACCTTGGTAATCTTTGCTTTCAAAGTCGTCGACTAGATAAGGCTGAAGATTACTACGGCAAAGCGTTGACATACATGGAAAAGGTAAATGATCCTAGAGGAATCGAGAGCTCTCTAGGTAACCTGGGGAGTGTTTTTTTCTATAAAGGTAATCTTGATAAAGCGGAAGCAACTTATAAAAAAGCTTTAAAATTCCTTGAAGAGGCTAATGATACGGAAGGCCAGAGCATTTACAACGAAAACTTGGGAAATGTTTACCTTAAAAAGGAGGAATTGGCAAAAGCGGAAGATTATTTTAACCGAGCTAAAACCTTACTGGACTCTGAGAAGAATAAAGACCAAATCAAGCAGGTAGTCGATAAGCTAGATGCTTTGCAAAAACACCCCAAACACGTAGAAGGTAAGGAAGGGAAGTTGCTCAAGGAAATAGACTCTCTGATAAAGGGAGGGGAAAAACGAGGAACTTTATCCAAGTATCAAGAACTTGAAGAGATCTACTATCAGGGAGGAAATATAGGTAAGGCAGCTGATACGATTTCCAAATCTATAGAGTTATTTGAAGAGCTAGGGGATAAAAACTCGGCAGGAATATGCATGGGTAATCTGGCCGGACTTCTACTACAACTAGGTTATTCTGGCCAACCGGAACAATTTGATAAAGCTGAAGAATATTGTAAACGCGCGTTAGATATTATTGGTGCAGGCAAAGACAAGCGCCGACAATCGTATTTGCTTGGTAGTTTGGGTAATATTAATTTACATAAAAAAGACTTGGATAAAGCATGGGAAAACTACAATCAGTCTTTAGGTTTTATGGCAGAGCTAGGAGATGTCTTAGGAGAGGCACGAGGCTATTCCAACTTAGGTAATGTAAGACTCTTACAGGAAAATTATGATGATGCTCGGGTTCAGTTCGAAAACTCACTGGAACTGATGGAGCAGTTGGAAGATCGACCCGGTATAGCCCAGCAGTGTGAGTCCTTGGGGGATATTTATTTAAAGCAAGGCAACCTGCAAAATGCTGAGATATTTCTTAGTCGAGTTATCGCTCTTTACGAAGCCATGCAGGACACGAAAGGTCTGCAACAGGCTCAGGATAAGCTGGTTTATCTCATGGGAAAACCAGAATATATAAACCGCAGACAAAAAGAGTTGTTGCTTGAACTAAAAAAACCAGAGCTAGAGAAAGACGATGAATCTCGATTGGTTGTTTTGAATGAATTGGGGAATCTTTATTTTATGGCTGGAAATATCGATCAGGCCGCATTAAAAATGAGGGAGACAGCAGACCTGCAAGAAAAACTAAAAGATGAGGTTGGGCTTAGTTCTACCTTAGATAGTTTGGGGAGTATTCTAAAAGAAAAAAATGATCTTGAAGGCGCTGAGGAATGCTTTGGTCGTGCCATGGAATTTAAAGAACAACAAGGTGATACGGAGGGGGTAGTAGAAATTTACAGAAACCGAGTTACGGTACTTTTGATGCTCGGCAAACTTGATATTGCAGAAAAAATCATCAAAAATTCTTTGCGGGCTAATAAGAAAAGCGGAAATGAAATTGGGCTCATGAATGATTACCGCAATATGGGAAACTTGAGTATGCAAAAGACAGATTGGGCTAATGCAGATAAGTTTTATAAAAATTCTCTAGAGATAAATAATAAGACAAACAATCGATATGAAATATCTGAAGATCACAGAAATCGTGGCAACTTATATTTACAGAAAGAGGACTGGGA
>JABGTQ010000262.1 GCA_018647025.1 Nitrospina sp.
ACAGGAGCTCATGCTGCTGCTCCGATATGGGGATTAGTTATGGAGCAAGCCTTAAAAGACAGCGAAGAGGTTAACTTTCCAGTTCCCAGTGGGATCAGATTTGAATACGCAAATATTTCAGATGGGTTCTATGAGCCAGAGAAATCTAAGACAACCGTCAAGGTAGCGTTGATTAAGGGAAATGTGCTTCCAATGCGTTCTACGCCTGTTGTGGTTGATAAAATTCCAAAGAGATTGGAAGTGGTAAAGCTCGAAATAAAACCTTCACCTCAAGTAGCTAGCAGACCCATAAAAATTAAACATAACCCCTCAAACATGAGCTCCAAAATCTGGTTCATGCTCAATCTTGAAAATGCTTCCATGGGGAAACTAAAAAAAATACCAACCAGCTGGTTTGTTCAAATGCTACGGGACACTAGGGATATTGAAACCAGTTCTCCGGAGAGATTAAACAAGGGAAGAAAAGTACTAATAGAGAAACTGTTGTCCCGTCAAGGCTCCTTTAAAAGTGGGGTGATAGGAGGAGCGCAGGTTAAGGTCTTGTTTCGCCCAAGTGAGGCAAAAGAATTTGGTATTCCGTTAACGACTGAAAATTAACAAGGTTGCCTCAACAACAATTTTTTTATCAACTTTTAACAAATTAAATAAAATGACTAAAGCAGAATTAGTTGAAAAATTAGCTTGGAAAATAAACCTTAATCGAAAGCAGGCAAAAATTGTAATAAATGCAATGATCCAAAGTATCAGCGATTCTTTAGCTCGAGGGGATAGAGTCGAAATAAGAGGATTCGGAAGTTTTAATATTCGAGAAAGAAATGCTCGAACCTCTCACAATCCAAGATCCAGAGAAATGGTGAAAGTTCGAGCCAAGCGTGTTCCATTTTTTAAGGCAGGGAATGACCTAAGAAAAGTTGTTAATAATAAATGTCTTAAATAAAAAAAATTAGTCCCAAATGCTATGAAACTAAAGCTTTGCTACGAGTGTAGCAATCAGGTAAGTAAAAAAGCTATAACCTGCCCAAAATGTGGCGTTCCTCTTAAAAAAGGCCCTCTAAGTAAAAAGATTTTATTATTTTTATTAGCTATTTATTCAGTTTTATTTTGGTATTTCTTTCATCCCTTATGGACCGACAAATGGGTTGATATGACTAAAGGTGTATGGCTATCAACGTCTAATTTTATTTGCGGGTTTTTTTTTATAGGAGGGTATTTTTTATGGAACAGATTATATCCACCAGACAGGTATTAAATAGATATTAATTATTAATTAAATAAGAAAGGTGGTACGAAATGGATAGCACATGGATTAGAAATACTTTTGATTGGTGCGTAAATATCTTGCTGAGCGCTGCAGATACTATTGGAGTCACATATGAGGCTTTGAACGTTTGGGTTTTTGTGATTATCGTACCAGTAGTTTTGGTGATATCTTTGGCTGTAAATATTTATTTCCTCTGGAAATCAGGCCAACGTAAAACTGACTTTGAAGAAAAAGATGAAAGTTTTAATCAGAACAGCCAATACATTAAAACTCTAAATATCTGATTTAATATATAAGAAGTGATCGAACGCAACTCTTTAAAAAAGGGCAGTAAATAAAACTCAATAAAGCCATCCTTTTGAAAAAGTCTGGCTAAATTCCGCGCGCCGTGTACCCGCGATTAAAGAATCTAGGAAGTACCTTTTTTATTAAAACATACTGCCTCTAACACAACTGAGACCTTCATAGGGGGGATGTGCAAGGACGCAAGTCATATCTTTGATTTTGCAATAAGAATAGGTACCCCCACCCTGAGTGCCTTTGTGCATTTCACAATGCGATTCCTTCATATCATCAGCACTCACTTCTGTATGAGTAAATATAAACATCAAACCTGCCCCGACTAACATTGCTCCTAAACCGAATAGATATTTTTTTGATTGTTGTCTCCTTATTAGGGTTTTGATTTATTCACGTAGTGACTAATAATTGTGCATTTGGGTGGTTTTAATGCTTTTTTTTATAGCAAAAAACTTCCTTAATAATATGTTTGCCATTGCGACCAAATTTAACATATCCCCTTAAACACAAAAAAAACAAGGAAAAATCTCGATAACTGTAGCCGTCCTTTAATATGGCATGTTTTATGCTTTTATATAGGAATAAGACTATTAAGATGTAAGTTTTTATCCTACAAAACTGCAATCAATATATTGGGTTTTGTTCATCTTTAAGCATTAATCATCTGGGGTAATCTCAGATTAAACATTGAACTCACTTAGGAGGGTTATCATGAAAAAAAAAGAACTCGTTACCAAATTGTTGGCCGCCAGAAAGGATTCTGGAAAAACATATGATGAACTGGGGGAAGGCTTGGGTCTTTGCAATGTCTATATAGCTCAGCTTTTTCATGCCCAAGCTCAACTAAAACCTGAAAGCGAGGCAAAACTTGTC
>JABGTQ010000263.1 GCA_018647025.1 Nitrospina sp.
CATAAGTTCCTCTATTTTATGGAAGGATCAGGCTATTCTATGTTAGTTGGCAGGGATAGGCAATTTGGTGATATTATATAAAGAAGGATAAGGCCAAAAAAAGGCCACTTGACCGCAAATAATGGCAGTTTTCCACAACAAAGGACAACAAGGGTAGGGGGGGTGTATGTAGAACTTGCGATAAGTATTAACTTGCTTTTAGCGTTCTAAAATTCTTAAAGTAAGAGGGATTTATTTTAGGACTTCTGACATTCTTTACAGTAAAATGTTGAACGAGCAGATTGAATAATTCTTTTTATTGGTTGGGTGCACACAATGCAGGGTTCATTTTCTTTTCCATAAACTGCGAGGCTAAATTTATAGTAACCTTGACTCCCGTCGGTGCTATGAAAATCTCGAAGGGTGGTACCTCCTGCTGTTATACTTTTTTGCAAGATATCACGTAGATTCGATAGTATCAGAGTCCATTGAGAAAAACTGATTCTTCGTGCAATTTTTTTTGGAGAGATTTTTGCTGCAAATAAGGTTTCGCAAGCATATATATTGCCCACTCCCGCAATACGTTTTGAGTCCATTAAAAAATTTTTTATAGAAATCTTTTTACAATTTTTAGCAAGCAATTTCATTTCATCAGCCGTTATCTCTTTTCCTATAGGGTCTGGTCCTATCCCATTCAAGAGGGGATGACCTTGGCTACTTGGCACCCAAAGCAAACAACCAAAGCGGCGAGGATCAATGTAGTGAAGGTATATTTCGGGGTCAAATTTAAAGACTGCGTGAGTGTGTTTTTCAAAGGGTTTCATCGAGGGGGCTTGGATGAATCGGCCACTCATTCCTAAATGAATTAATAGTGCCCCGTCAGGTGCATGCAGAAGAATATATTTTCCTCTTCTTGTGATTTTGGTAATCTCTTGATTGAGTAAGCCTTTGCGTATTTTTGTTGCGGGAATCGGGAATCGGAGGTTTTTTCTTAAGAAATTAAGTTCTACTAGTCGCTTATTAAGTACCAGAGGTGTGAGTGCCCGTTTTAAAGTTTCAACTTCCGGTAATTCGGGCATATAAGATGATTTTTTAGGACTTTAATGAAGTAACCTTTTATGAAAATCAATTGGTTGGATTCTCTTCTTTGTCTGAGTCTTCTTCTGCCTCATCCTTTGAATCTTCTTTGGTTTCTGATGGTTTTTTAGAAATTACAACCTGTGACGGTCTAAGGACTCTACTATTAATCGTGTACCCTTTGACAAATTGGGTAATGATCGTATTTTCTTCATGCTCACTAGACTCTTCACTAGTTAATACTTCATGAACCGTCGGATCAAATTGTTCTCCAATAGCATTGATGAGTTCAACGTTTTCTTTTTTCAGAAATGAACTAAATTGCTTTAGTATCATTTCAAGCCCTTCATTCAAAACTTTAATGTCATTAGAAGGGTCCTCTAACGCTCGTTCGAGATTGTCAAATATGGGAATCAGTTCTTTGAATAAGCGTTCATTGGCATACTGTGAAAATTCATCCTTTTCTCGAGATAGCCTTTTCCGAAAGTTATCTGTTTCGGCTTGAAGGCGAATAAATTTGTCTTTTTCTTCTGCGAGTTCCTCCTTTGCTTTTTGCAGATCTTTTTCCAGAATTTTGATTGGATCAAGTTCAATTATTTCTTCTTCAATTGATTCACCTTCTTTAAGAGATTCATCTTCATCGGATGATATGTCAGCTGTTTCTATTTCAATTGTTTCTATCTCATCTGCGATATTTTCATCAACAACGTCGGTATCTTTCTTTTTCTTGCTCATATAATTTTTTTGTACTCCAATTTTCTTTCTGATAATAGTTTGGAAACTTTTTTAGCAGTGTGATTGACGATTGAAATAATATTTTTATAATCCATACGTTTTGGACCAAATACGGCAATTGTACCCATTTTATCTTCATCAAGGCCATAATTACTAGCAATTAAACTACACCCACTCATCTCCTCGTCACTGTTTTCTGCGCCAATCACAACAGTCAAACCATCTTGCTGCAGACATGAATCCAGCAGCCTGATTAGCTTGGTTTTTTCTTCAAGAGTTTTAAATAAGGTTTTTATTTTTTCAAGATCCACAGTGAACTCAGGTTGATCAAAGATGTTCAACTTTCCTTCGACCAATAGAGTCTCATTCTCATTTTCTTCATTAAAAACCTGCTCAGAAAGTTCCATGGCCTGATTGGTTAGCTTATTATAATGTTCTTTTTCATTTCTGATGCGGCGTATCAAATCAGTGCGAATTGCTTTTATAGTTTTTCCACTAAACTCTTCGTTAAGATATTTTGATATGGACGTCAGTTGTTCCTGCGTCACGTCTTTTTCAATTGGGATTATTTTGTTCTGAATTACGCCCAATTCTGAATAAAACACAGCAAGAGC
>JABGTQ010000037.1 GCA_018647025.1 Nitrospina sp.
CTTTGTTCATTATCATCCAACTCTAATGTGATGGTTCTTTTTTCAGCAATTTTTCCGGTGTCGACCCCTTTTTCAACTTTGTGAACTGTTGCGCCTAAATTTTTTAAATCGCGATTGTAAATTGGCCAGAAGTTGCAGGAGGATCCTCTGTAAAATTCGGGTATTCCAACATGAAGATTATAGAAGGAATCAGGGCAATAGGATAAAATTTCTTCTTTTAATATGCCTATTCCAAAAACAGCTATGAATCCCGGGGAATATTTTTTAATAAGGGAAAGAGTTTCCGATGAATTGAGTTTGCTACCTTCAAGATTAATGATATCGGGTTTGCTTTGTGGTTTTAACTTTAAGGTTTGAGTGAAAGTGTCCTTTTCAAATTTGTTCCTTCTTTCAAAAAACCAATTCCAGGCATCATTTTCTTCTTTTGTTTTGGCCAACGGTTTTGGATATTTTGATGACAAGATAAAAACGGCAGCAATGCTGTGTCTAAAATTTAATTGTCTGAAAAAATATTGATGACGAAGTCCATCACCAATCATCAAGATTATATTTTTTGATTTTGAATGCCTTTTATTCATTTGTTACGGACTGCATTAGTAAGACTGAGTTTAATAATAAAAGTAAGTCTAAAATTAAGGAGGGACTTATTTATTCAACTCAATTGAGTTGATATACTTTTTTTATTTATATTAATTTCTCAGATCCTTAGAAGAAAGCTATTTTCTGTTTATTTGCCTGCCTATTAAACCTTCTTGGGTTTTAAATCTCTCTCCAAACTTTGTGCATTGGAAAATATAATGCTTTTTTAATAGGACGAATTTCACCGTATTCCCTGAGAAGAGTTGCATAATTGTCCAGCTGTGGTTTGTAACGAACCACTTCGTTGTTCAAGAACTCTTTGAGATCCATTCCTTCGTGTCGGCTTGTTTTGTAGTCGATAATCCATCGTATATCATTTTCAATAAAAGTACGGTCAATAATTTTTCGAAAAAAACGATTCTCTGAAAATTGAGTAAGAGGATACTCTGCACGACTTTCTTCGTGGTTTGCTAAAATCCATTGTCCCTTTGGGTCTTGCAAGGTATTGCGTATCCCCAAAAGTATTTGTTGCAATATCTTCTCATTTTGATCAAAAGGCAACCCTTCTCCTAAAAGAGCGGATTTTATTTTTGGAGCCATTTGATCGATCCTTTCAATGCCCCATTCGTTCAATCCTTCTTCAGCTATGGTTTGCAGAATTCTATGCAATACATTTCCCAGACAACGCGCTGCGTTACCAGCCCAAAGGAACGGGCTGATATTTTTTTCTTCATCGATTTCCACCATAATCTCGGTATCGATATCAAGAAAAGGGGAGGGAGGTGTGAAACCTGCAGGAATCCGTTTGAGAAAAATAGTTTCTGAAACTATTGCCATTTGTTTGACTTCCTGCTGACTTTCACTAGACTCTGAATTGTTCCATACTTTTTTTATAAATGGCCAGAGACTTTCTAGTAAAGAGTTTGATTCCGGGATATTATTTTTCTTTGTTTTTCCAAAGAGGTGGAGTTGTTTTCTAGCTCGAGTGGCGGCCACATAAAGAAGGCGAAGCATTTCATGGTCATCCTTTTCTTTATCCATTTCAGCTAAAAAATTATAAATTGGCGAATGGTTGCCACCCTTTTCTTCTATCGGAGCTAAAAGTAATTCATCTCCATAAGGCATCCAGAAAACCAGTTGTTTACTCTCAGGCCTTGGTCTTTTGCCAAGACCTGGAAGAATGACATAATCAAACTCAAGTCCTTTGGCTTTGTGCATGGTCATAACTTGAACGGCATTTTCATCAAGTGTTAAAGGGCTTGCGTACAGATTTTCTATAACATGATTGAAATGCTCGACTTTGTTTATTTCTCCTTTTTGCATGATGCTTTCCACCTCATCAAAAAATGATTCGATATCTCGAGGTGGTGTTTCTTCAAGACACGCTGGACCGCCTAATCGTATCCAGCAGTTTTCCAGAAGATCGCGAAAATTATTTGAGGGAAGAGCATTCAATGTGGGAAATAATACGGATACGATTCTTTTGACTTGTTTCTGACCCGTTGAGGAAAGCTTTTCAATCAGGCTTTCATCGTTTAGTAATTCCCAAATGGAACTTTCTGGATATTCTTCACTCAATAAATGAAGGTCTGATAAGGACATGCCTGCCCAGGGAGCACGTAAAATTGATAGCCATGCGATCCTATCAAGCGGGGATAGCAATGCCCGCATAAGAGATAACAGATCAATAACGGCAGGGCGATCAGTTAGAGTATAAATAGCCTCGGCTTTAAAAGGGATATGAATAAATTCCAGTTCACGGATGATA
>JABGTQ010000038.1 GCA_018647025.1 Nitrospina sp.
ATTTCTAGGGATATGAATTAAAATAACTATAGGTGAGGAAAGAACTCTTACTATAAATGGAGAAATAAATTACCACCTCTATTATAAACAACTAATCAGAGACACGTATTCAGAATAGGAGGCTCTTGAATTAGGGATACTAGCATCCGAAGCTATTAAAAAATAGATTTGGTTCAAAAGTATCTTTAATTATAAAAAAATCTCAACAAAGCACTAAATAAAAAAATCCATATAAAAAACCCCACCCCATGTAAAATGGGGTGAGTAATTATTTTTCATAAAAGACTTATTTTTCTGGTGGTTTAGGACTATGTTCCTCATCACAAACTCCGTGGGGGCATCCGCCGCCGCCGCCGTAACAACCAGCGATTGAGATCGAAGCTAATAGCAACAAAACAAATATACCAGCAAATCTTTTCATTCTAACTCTCCCCTAATTTTGTAAAAATCTAAGCCCGATTCGACAAAAGTAACTGGCTTCGTCCATTTATGGACAATGCCTTTTAACAATATTTTAAAAGTATTTCAATCTATTTTTTTATTTTTCAAGCATTCTTGTTTTCTTTAAGCCGTTTATCTTAAAAAGAAACCTATTCTGATTGGAATAATCAAAATTTATCTTTAGAATCCAAACTTAAGCTTCTTAACACAACCAAAAAAATATCATTTATGAACTACGACTACGAACCTGGCGCTAAAAATCTCAAACAAAACCTTAACTGCATCCATATAGGAGCTAATATCGTTTTTCTTCCCAAAATTGATTCAACCAATAACTTAGCCAAAGAGTATGCAAAGAGTAATGCCCCTGAAGGGCTGGTAATAGTGGCCGACTCTCAAACTGGTGGTAGAGGGCGAATGGGAAAATCCTGGCATTCACCTCCAAAAACTGGCGTTTATTTATCAATTTTATTGAAGCCCCCTCTCAAAACTGATCAACTTTCACTCATTACTCTGGTCGCCGGGGTCTCTGCAATCGAAACCATTAACGAATTTAGTCATCAGAGCGCTAATTTAAAATGGCCAAACGACATACTCATTAATGGTAAAAAAGTATGCGGCTTATTATGTGAAATGATACCAAACAAAGAAAATCCCTGTTTTCTTGTTATCGGAATCGGCATAAATGCCAACCAAGTTGCAGGGCAATTTCCCGAGGATTTAAATAAAACAGCAACCTCTCTACGGATAATAAATGGATCACCGACAAACCGACTGGACGTAATTCAATCGCTATTAAAAAATATAGATCGCGAGTATCATGGTTTTTTAACTGATGGTGGAAATTCCGTGATTAAAAAATGGGGGTTCCACTCAAACTTATTTGGTAAAAGGGTCTCCATCCAGCATGGATCGACTATAACCACTGGTACCGCTATGAGGATTGATTCCCTAGGGCGGCTTGTACTGCTTCTTGATAATCAGCACGAAGAAGCCTTTGACTCAGGGGAAATCTCTCTAAATAAAAATTACTTTGAGATATAATTCAATCTATTTATCTCTAGTGTTTTTTATTCTCCATAATTTAATTTTATTCTTTCTTTGATCAATTCCATTCTTTCAATAGAAAACCATACTGCAAACCTACTCGACGGGCATGAAAGTTGATGTTGTGCCAAAATCTCTATAAAATGGGATCTTCATTTTAAATTTTCCTTTAGTTTGACGAAACTGATAAAAGGAACGCTGTGACTAAAAGGGATTATTATAAAATTCTTGGTATTGCTAAAGACGCGAAACCAAGCGAAATTAAAAAAAACTACCGTGAGCGGGCTAAGGTATTTCATCCAGATGCTAATAAAGGAAGTAAAAAATCAGAAAATCAGTTTAAAGTTTTGTCTGAGGCTTACGGTGTTTTAAGCGACACTAAAAAACGCAAGGAATATGACCGGAATCGCTCTCAAAAAGGTCCATCTAGAGGTTCATCAAAAGGCTGGGGCTCTTCTGGGCCTGATCGTTGGGGATATGGATTCGGCAACCAAGAATCCAAAAGTCAAAAGCAACAAGAAAGCCCCTTTAGCCAATCATCAGAAGACCCTCAACCTCACGACCCCAATGCTCCTACCAGAGGGTTTGACCTTCAATTTATGGTCGATGTAGATTTTGTTACTGTTGCGCTCGGTGGAGTCATTTCATACAAATACGAAAAATATGTCCGCTGTGAAAATTGTAAAGGAACTGGTGAAACTGAGGAGAAAGCATGTAGGGAGTGCAAAGGAAAACGGCAGGTTGTAAAAGAAGCTGATTTAAGCGTAAAAATACCCCCCGGGGTCGCAGATCAATACGTCCTTCGTCTTCTAAACGAAGGAGGAGAAGGAATTAATGATGGCCCACCAGGAGATTTGTTTCTAAGAGTTTGCACCATGCCTCACCCTATTTTTAAACGTAAAAAAAATGATGTCTACATGGAAGTTCTAATTCCTCCTGAATTAGCAGAAACTGGAGGGTCACTTGATGTCAAAATGCTCGACACCGTTAAAACTATAGAAGTTGAAGAATGCACCCTTACAGGGGAGGAACTTCGCGTCCCTAAAAGTGGAGCGGCTATTTTGTGGGGAAAAAAACGGGGTGACTTAATTATTAAATTTGCAATATCGGATTCTTAAACATAATGAAACCTATTTTCATAATTCTCTTGATCACTTTCAGTATTGCTACCCTAACTGCTTTTATTTTAAGAAGTAGAAAGCTTGGCAAGCGTTCCCTCTATTTGGGAGGAAAACCCACTATCAAGAAGAAAAAAATCAAACCCAAAGTATCGAAGGCAACGATAATGGGTCCAGAAAATCCATTATGGGTCAAGATATATGCAGAAGAAATGGCCAAACGTAAGACTGCTCAAACTTCTGCAGTAATCAAAAAATGGTTGCGAGAAGGATAACTAAATTTTATTTCTTTTTCTCTGCTGCCCAAGCCTTAGCTCTTTCTTTAAAAATTGCCTTATCCTCTTCGGATACAGGAGCCCTACTTACTGGACGAGGAACTGAACCGCTAGATGACTTTGTTGCTGCGGGTGTGGCAACTGCTCCAGGGGATTCTTTAACTGCGGGTTTTTCTTTCGAAACAACTGGCTCTACTGGATTGGATTCAGCTCCAATTGCAACAGAGGCTTCTCCCGGTTTACTTACCAGCCGCATAGATGACCAAACATCATTTCCAGGATAAGGAGTATCCAAACCTATTTTTAAATCGTAACGGATAATTTGCTGATCAGAGCATTCACTAATCCAAGTGTTCGCAACACAACCCTCATCGAAAATCGGGTCAAGAGGAAACATTGTTCCATTTTTATCCTCG
>JABGTQ010000264.1 GCA_018647025.1 Nitrospina sp.
CATTGTCTATAGAGAGGTTCAGTTTGAAATTTTTATCAATTTAATGGCGAATGTCAGTGATTTGCCTGCCAAGGAATGGTTCATATCTATGAGAATATATTCCTTGGTGACTTCTGTGATCGTTGCCCTTCTTGATGCTTTTCCAGGACCTCCACCCATCATGAGTCCCATTCCGGGCTTAGGTTCTGGTTTAGGCGGAAGCCCAGAGCGCATCACTTTATGGATTAGTTTCTGGTTGATTTCACCATAGGCTTCAGTGGGTTGAAGGGTAAACTTTTTTTCTTCCATAACCTTCATTCCAGTAACAGCTTTGTCGAATCCGGGGATCACCTGACCTGATCCAATAACAAACTGAAATGGTTTGTCATGACTTTTAGAATTGTCAAAAACTGTCCCGTCTTCAAGGGAGCCTTCATAGTCTATGGTTACTCGATCACCTATTTTTGCGATTTCATCAGCGAAGGTTTGGGACAGACTTCCTAAAAACGTTAAATAAAAAAATAAAATAAAATAAAAGGGAGGGCTAACCAAGATAAGGTTTCTCATGACAGGTATTCTTAATAGTTTGATTCAAATAATGTTCGATATAGTATACGGGGTCCCATATAAATTAAGGATATATAAATGGTGGTAGAGGAACTTAGGTGTAATAGATAAAGATAAAAAAAGCAGCCGACTTCGGTGAAGTCGGCTGCTTTTAGGGTAAGAATCTAAACTTGAAATAAAAATTTTTTTTAATTAACTAAAATTAGCCACAGGTAACTGTAACTGGGTTAGAGCCATTGTTTGTGATCTTAACCAAGCCACTGATGTCACCAATAGAGTCTCCTCTGCTAAATTCTGTCTGTGACGTTAGAACAACTTTGTTACGGCCTGGTAAATCACCGTAGAAACGTTCGTGAACGCCTGCAGATGTATTGTCTATAGCACCAGGAACACACTGAGTTGTGTCTTTACATTTAAACTTGGTCAACTTACCTTGTCCACGTAGAGCTGCATTGCTATCACCTTTTGCTCCAAGTGAGATCGGAACAGTGGTAAAATTAGATGATTTCCATACCACTACGTTTGCACTTCCACGATCGTTGGAGGTGAACCCATTAGCGTCTTTATTCTCGAAAGGAATATTTGCTACTTCGAGACTAATGGTCTTTGCATCGGTACAGGATGCGGTTTGATTGGAGGTGATGGTTCCTGCTGATGCATTAAAAGCGGTGCATGCTACGAAAACTGCAGTTAGTGCGAAAATCTTTTTCATTCCAGTTCTCCTCTTGAAGGTTTTAATAAAAAAATACTACAATAAAAAAATACCTTGAGAATTTAGCTTCATATGGACCGGAGTCCAACAACATCAATTTGCAAGCAGGTATTTTGGGTCAACGCTTTTTTACTTTTATTTAAGTAACACGCCACATATGTTCCAGTGCGGTCAAAGGCTATATTAAAAGACGCACTTGGTTTCATGTTATCTATGGAAACCATTCGTTTCCCAGTAGAAATTTTAATAACAGTGAAACTATAAAGTGTTGTCACAGAATCATTGCTCACTTGCACTTCTGAGTTTTTTGTGACGACAACTGTTTCTAATTGCTGAACTGAAGGACTAAGAGAGATCATTGTGTTGGTAGATTCTGCTCTCCCTTCCAATCCCGCAACTACCCAAACGGTTACAAACAACGCAAGCCATATATTTTGTTTTGCGCAATTTTTTTTCATAATTAGTTTAGGCGTCTTGTGCATTCGAATAATAAATTTATGGTAATGGATCGTTTGTCAGTTTTTCTAAAATCAAAACAGGGGAAACTGTTTACCATAAAAAATAATTTTAAAACTTCCTAATATCCGAGGTTAAAATATTTAATACAACAAGTGAAAATTCTAGAGGATTGGCCAATCCATAGATATCAGCGTTCGCTGAAAAAAAAATAAGAATAAAGCTTAAATTTAGGTAGGTTTTTTCCTAGTAGGTTGTTTTGTGTTAAGGATTGTGATGAGGGTGGGATAAAAAAATTTTTAAATTAAACAACATTTGTATGATCATTCTTTGTAGGGGATATCACTGCAACTTTTTAAAGAAGGTTTTGGGTGATTGCATAATGAATGAGTTCAGCATTTTTTTTCATCTTCATTTTTTCGAGAATACGAGTTCTATGTGTGCTGATTGTTTTTACACTAAGAGAGAGTTCAACCCCAATCTCTGTGAGAGATTTACCAACAGCAATCATTCCGAAAACCTGGTATTCACGATCAGATAAAGTCTCGTGAGGAAGTTTTTCGGAATCAGAAAAATCGAAGGCAAGTTTTTCTATGATCGCAGTACTCGCATATTTTCCACCCCCAGCTATTTTTCGAATTGCTTCGGCTAATTTTTCAGCGACACTTTCTTTAGTAAGATAACCTGATGCTCCAGCTTTAAGAAACCTTATTGCATATTGTTCCTCAGGATAAACGCTGAGGATAAGTATGGGAAGTTTTGGGTGTTCGTTTTTGAGCTGTTTTAATAAATCGAGGCCACTTTTCCCTGGCATGGCTATGTCCAGGAGAATAATGTTAGGTTTGGAATCTCTGATAAGAGAGAGCAGGTCTTCTCCGTTACATGATTCTCCAATGACTTCAATATCGCTAGTTTCCTCTATGGCATGTTTTAATCCTCGCCTAAATAACGGGTGATCATCTGCAATAATTATTTTAATTTTTTTGCTGTCAGTGGATGGCATGTCTAATTACGTTGAATATTTATAGTTACCGTTGTTCCTTGACCATGAGCACCTTGAATGATTACATCACCTTTCCACGCCAGGGCTCTTTCTCGCATGCCTAAGAGCCCTAATGATTTGTTGTCGGAAATCTGACCGGAGGTAATTCCAATTCCGTCATCTTTAATTTGCATAGTAACCATAGCATCCTTCTCGTGCATAAGAACATTAATATTTTTGGCTTTAGCGTGTCTGAGTATATTGGTCAGAGTTTCTTGAAAAATTCTGAAAATAGCAGTAGAACGCTCAATGTCTAGTTCTATATTTTTAAAGGGAACTTCAGATATAAAGTTAATGCCTGTACGTTTTTGAAATTCCTGCCCCTGCCACTGAATAGCTTCATGGAGACCCAAGTCATCAAGTATCGGGGGTCGTAGGTCCATGGCAATTCTTCTTACTGTTTGGATCGTATTTTCAACAAGAAACAACATCATTTGAGTGTCCTTGCGTAAAGATGATTTGTCACCAATCATTTTTTTATCAAGAAGAGAAAGTTCCAGTTTGAGTGTGCTCAGGATTTGAGCCAACTCATCATGAACTTCTCGTGCAATACGTGTACGTTCTTCTTCTCGAATCATTTCGAGACGTTGGTATAGTTTACGTAGTTTTTCATTGGAGTTTTGTATATCTTCTTCGGCCCACTGTCTCTCGACGGCTCGTCCGAGTTGAATTCCAATCTCTGCCATGACTTTCATTAGATCTCTATTGGGTTCCTCAGCTGCAACAGAGAAAAACTCCATAACGCCGACTACTTTTTTTCCTATTAACAAGGGGAAAGCGAATCCTGCTTTGACTCCTATGTTTTCGGCTAATTTTGCTCTTGGAAAGTTTGTGTCTTTAGTTACATCTATAATCCATTCAGGTTTTTTGCTTACTAGAACTCTACCAGGAAGCCCCATACCAGGTCCGAATGGCGTTGCTTCTGAAATTTTTCGAAAAGTATCAAAACGGCTAGGGTTTTCTAGAAACCATACCTTAGCGGGCTCTAGCCAATTTAAAGTTTGATTTGGGACTAGATAGACATGACCAACTGGCCAGTTAGCGTGAGCGCAGATTTTTGCAAGACACACTTTTAGAGTCTCTTTTAATCCTACTGTTTCATTCGCGGCAATTGCTACATCTTTATGCAACTGGACATAGGTCGACTCTCTTTCAAGTTCGGTATTTGATTTATTAAGATCCGTAGTTCGTTTCTGAACACTTTTTTCCAAAGCAGCATGAACATCTTTCATTTTTTGGGATTGCCCACGTTCCAAAAGACATAATATGGCAATCACCCAGATAGCTAGCAGGGTAAGAGATCGGTTTGTAATAACCTGCCAAAATTCACCGCTAGACGGAGATACAAAAAAACCAGTAATTGTTAGTACAGTTCCTGCAATGGCACTTATGTAGATAAATTTTTTGTTTTTCGTAAAGAAAGCTATGGGAACCAAGGTGATACAAAGAATGCTGTCAGCAACTCCAAGAGGAACAGATGTGTTCAGTAATAGTAATTCAACTGCAACTATTACTGCGAGGACTATGTAAATGAAGTTTTTATTTATCATCATTTAAAACCAGCGACCTAAAGTAAAAAGTTGTATATTTTAGGGTTTGAAAGAAACATTTTAAGGATTATTCTAACGATCATGTTCTTTAGACAAACGAATTGACCTGAGTATGATAATGCAGGGTATGGTTCCCTGACTA
>JABGTQ010000265.1 GCA_018647025.1 Nitrospina sp.
CTTTATTGTGGATAGTAATATCCCGACGAGTATACAGGTAATTTATCGTCACTTTGATGAGACTCGTATTTTAAGGGAAAAAAAAGAAAATTTGGAAGCTCAACTGCGGGGGGTCAATGAAAAAATAAATAGATTGAATAGAAAAATAGAGGAAAAAAATGGTGAGGTGTCTGAATTTTTAAAGTCAGTTGATGTGGTAGATGAAGATAGCTTTATTGAGAAAAATAAAAATGTGGAGAGGAAAAAATACTTAGATAGGCTTATTGCTGAAAAAAAAGAATACATTCAGTTGCGAGTCGGTTTAGGAGGCGCTTATTATAAATTCATTGAATCTGTAAAATCAAGCAGTCAGGAAGAAAATCATCAGAAATTAGACGGTGCTTCGAAAAGATTGACTGAGTTAAATATTGAGAAAGATCAATTGCTTCAGACTATAGGAGAAACAAAGACTCAGGTTGATTATTTAGTAAATAACGAAGATATGTCAAAACAACAGACTGAGTTAGAGATTCGGCGACAAAAAATTAGAGAGTGCGGTAAGGAGTGGGCTGTTGGTAAAATTGCTCTTCATATGTTGGACCAGGCCAGGAAAAAATATGAAAAGGAGCGGCAACCTGAGGTGATAAAAGCAGCCGAGGGAATATTTGGCTACGTGACACAGAAGAGTTACTCTAGAATATTTAAACCTATGGACTCGGATGACATTTTTATAGTTGATAAAAATGAGCAAGTAAAGGGTTTGCTAGAGATGAGTCGTGGCACAAGAGAACAATTATACCTTGCTCTTCGATTTGGTTTAATAGAGGAATTTGAAAAACGAAGCGAACCACTGCCCCTAGTTATGGATGATATTTTTGTTAACTTTGACGAGAATCGTAATAGTCAAATGCTAGATAAAGTTTTACAATTTTCCCAAAAACGACAAGTTATAGTTCTTACCTGCCACAAGGGTGTCTTTGATGCTTATTCTTCCTTGGGCGCAAATGCGGTAACAATCTTATGACTATTTTTTTCAGTGTAGAACAACTAAAGAATAGTCTGACTATTTTTTTACTAGGAATAATTTTCTTTGTTCTTTCCTCGAGTGAATCCTTTTCTAGTCCCACTAATAAATTTAATCAACTGATACTTGCTAAGAGCTCTTTGGAATATAAGTTTGGTGTGCGTTCCGTTGAATGCTTTCCGTTTAAAAAAGATATTGGGTTTACAGAAGACCAAATTCAGTTTATTGAGAAATGTTATTCTGGGGTCAATCTTTTTGCGTCGGCATTAGAGAAGATAGCTAAGGCTGAAATTTTTTCAGTTGGTATTAGTACTCGGTTTTTGAGGACAGGCGGATTTAATACAATTTTGATTCCGTGGAATGCTACTTTAGAAGAGGTAGTATCTTTTTTAGGTGAGAAAGTATCAAAAGCAAAGCAAAAACTCTTTTTGGAAGAAATAGCAACTCTAAAACATAAAATAAACGGAAAGTTTAGAATTTTTTCTTTGTATTGTTCCCAACAAATTTCTAATGAACAATGTATGTCCGGATATAGTCGTTTGGCATCAATCGAGACTATTCCGAATCCAAAACCAATCCAGTGGCAGGAAATAATATTGGATAATACGCAGGGGTTAGGGAAGGATTCCCATTCATTCAGAATAAAATATAATTCCTCCCCAAAAGAAATGCTTAATGCTCTTCAGCAAGATCCACAAAGAGTGTGGCTTCCTAGAAAAAAAATGTACGAAAATATCAACTCAAGCCATAAACAAGATTTTGTAAAGCGACTTAAGGTTGCTACTTATTTTTGTTCCACGGAATTAACGGAAAAAAAATGTTTAGATGGAGTAGCAACTTTGAATGAAATCAGTAAAAACCAAGATATGCGTATGAAGCCGTGGGGTGAAGTTTCTATAGAAAAATATAATACGTTTATTAAGGATGACTTTGATGTTTCTTTTCGGTTTGATCTTCCGTCGGATAAGTTTGTAAAATATTTTTCTTCGAAAGAAAATCGGGTAGAGGCAACAGATAATGCTGTTCTTGCTGAAAAACTCGAGAAGCGGACCTTGAATAACTCTAGTGGTCTTCGTGCTGTATGTGACCTCGAAGGGATGCGCTCAAAATTATGCGTAAAAGCTTTTAAAAACTTCATAAGTTTTGTGTCGGGACAACGAGACTTTAGAGTAAAGAGGCCATGGGCAAATGTCATGTTTGTTGATGGTACACAACTTACTCGTGTTAATTTTGCTTTAAATTCATCGGCACGTCATTCGTACATTTATGTAGATGCTGGAAGTAGATTGGAAGAACTTAGATCTCACCTAATGAAATTTGGGGGTTAATATTTTTTTGAGTCTCCTCGATTGAGGGTGGTTTGCTGTGTGATTTTCAATTGAATTAGGAAGAGTGCTTGTGAAGTTTTCTATAGCCTAACGGTATTAGATAGTTTTTCTTAAAATTTATTGGAAAATGTATGTTGAAATCAAACCCAGAATACGATCAGACTCGTGTGGAATTTGAAGATGAATGGTCTAGAAATAAAATAGAAGATTTAATACGTACTAATGACTACAAGCGAGCTCGTCAAGAAAGGAATTTATACGAGAATTACTTACCCAAAGGTGGACTAATTCTAGAGGCGGGGTGTGGATTGGGTCCTAAAGTTATATACTTTAAAAAAAAAGGGTTTCGTGTTGTTGGTGTTGATTTTGTTCCATCTGCACTAAAAAGGCTCAAACAGTTTGACCCCTCGATTAACCTTGCAGCTTGTGATATTCATGATTGCCCATTTCCTGATGATTCTTTTGTTGCTTACCTGTCCTATGGTGTTGTTGAACACTTTCCTCATGGTTCTCAAGATGCAATTATAGAAGCATATCGAGTTTTAAAAAAAGGTGGAATTATTCTGATGATGGTTCCTGCTGAAAATTTTCTGAGTCGGTTTATTCATAACCCAAACAACTTTCTCAATAGACTCAGGAAAAATTTACTAGTTCGTAAAATTTTTAATAAGCCTAAACTTGATGATTCGATGGAACATGACTTGTATATGAAACTGCACACCAGGCAGGAGATGAGTGATATTTTAAAAAACGTGGGGTTTAAAGTTATGGTTGAAGAACCAGTTGGTCATAGCTTTTCGCTATTTATGTTGTCTGAAATATTTCAGAAAGATTCCTTGGGGCAGACAAATGCTTTGGCTGAAATGTTGGGAGAATTATTAAAACGAATGTTTCCTTGGGAAACAGCCAATCATCTCCTGTTTGTTGGGGAAAAATGATATCTATATAAAATTACAAATACCTTCCTCAAAATAATTAAACTTAGATTTTCCTCTAGTATTTTTATCATTTTTCAAAAAATAGTTTATCTTTGACGCGCAGACTTTAACTATGTTTGAGTTTATTTTTGGATGACAAGTAGAGTTAGTCTCACCTTTTATACCCAAGGTAATCAAAATAATAGTGATGGTGAAGGGAAAAAGGATAGTAGATTTCGAAAAACAACTTGAAACGGGCTTGTTCTTTTAATCTTTATCTATTCTTTTACAGTATATGAAAGAATGGTTACAGAAGAGTAAGTATTAATCCCCTTATAAGTATTCAGTAGCGACGACTTTGGGCAGATAAAAAAAGGAAGAGAATATAATTTAGTGAAAGTGCCCAGGAACGGAATCGAACCGCTGACACGAGGATTTTCAGTCCTCTGCTCTACCGACTGAGCTACCTGGGCATCTTCACTAATCTCTTATGTTTCAGGTAGTTTATCCTGAACTTACTATTTAAAATTAAAAGTTTGGTCTATCCAAAATTGATCAATTGTATACAGAAATTAACTTATAACTCAAAAAACAGAAGAATATACCTCAAATAATAACATAAGTCATTTTAATTAAAAACATATGTCATTTTATTTTTTGGTGTTCTTGATTTTAGTATGATGGACAGTATCTTTATACTAATTGTTCGTTATATTGAACAAAACTTCTTTTGAATAATCAATAATAGACACTTTTAAGTTCACATTTCATTCCAAACTTTTAGTATGTGTTTTTAACCATTTTGATATTTCCAGTAGTTAGGTATGTAACCGTTTTGAACAGACTTGGTAAATTCGAAGAGGAAAC
>JABGTQ010000266.1 GCA_018647025.1 Nitrospina sp.
CTTGGGTCAAAAGCGGAAAAAAATTGTACCAACGGTATTATAAAGATGGGAAAAAAGATGGTCTTGATACGGAATGGTATAAAAATGGACAGAAATGGTATGAACTTATTTTCAAAAATGGGAAAAAAGATGGTCTTGATACGGAATGGTATTTAAACGGAGTAAAAATGATTGAGAAACACTACAAAAACGGAGTAAAAGATGGCCGTTGGACCAAATGGTCAAAAGATGGAGAAAAAATATACGAGAAGCATTTCAAAAATGGAAAAGAACAATAGTTTCTTCGGGTGATTACTCTATGAAAACCCAGCCACTCACATTTTTACTCTCACTCAATTTTCACTAAACTCCTTTTACTCATCCTTGAATATCTGATGAACTCAAATACACTTTTCCTCAATACTTGTGATTGTATTCTGTCATTGGAAACACAATCATTCTCTAGTTCTTCTTTTATTTTAGCCTGGGTTTTTATAGACACCGACAACCAACTTAGATAATAGAGATTTGTAATGAAATGTGAATGTAGAAACTAACCTATTGTAAAATAAGTGTCATGTGAAGGACTGTGAATATCTATTGAAAGCTTTAAACTATTATAATAAAAGGATTTATTAAAAAAATATTGTTGTTCTGCATAAATCCAACTTGTATTAGACAAAAGCTCTTTCTTGGTTAAAAAGACTAGTGTGTTTTAGTCTGCCTTAGGAAAATTAATTATTTAAGCTTAGAAAACTGATTTCTCATCAAATGGTCGATTAACGTCAATGCTACCATAGCTTCAGCGATGGGAACAGCACGTGGAGAAACACATGGGTCGTGGCGTCCCTCAACTCTAATCTTTGTTTTTTCTCCATCCGTTGTTACTGTATTTTGTATTTTATTAATAGAAGAGGTTGGCTTTACGACCAATCGAAGAATAATGTCCGATCCATTAGAAATTCCGCCGTGAATTCCACCTGCGTGGTTCGTTTTGGTAGTTATTCTTGTCCCTTTAGCTGTATAAGGATCATTACATTCCGAACCGTACATTGTTGCAGCACCGAACCCAACGCCAACTTCAATACCTTTAACTGCGGGAATACTCATCATGGCTTTAGCTAGGTCAGCATCAAGTCTGTCAAATACTGGTTCCCCTAACCCTGCTTGTACACCCTTTACTACAAGTTCCACCACCCCCCCCACTGAATCTCCTTTTTTTCTTGCATTGAGTACGTGGTCAATCATCTTTTGAGCAATTATTTTGTCTGGACACCGCACGATATTTTTTTCTATCTGCTTAAAATCCATCCTCTCAGCAATGTAGGGACCAA
Organism: Nitrospina sp.; assembly: GCA_018647025.1. Classification (GTDB taxonomy): domain Bacteria; phylum Nitrospinota; class Nitrospinia; order Nitrospinales; family VA-1; genus Nitromaritima. The sequence continues at coordinate 1,314 of JABGTQ010000266.1, forward strand.
TTTGTTTGGTGTAGCCAATTATTTTTATTCGTTTGCGAGCGAGGAGCTTTTTTGCAATTGCCCCAGCGGCAACCCGGCCTACCGTTTCACGTGCGCTGGAGCGACCACCACCACGATAATCTCTAAACCCATATTTCATCAAGTAAGTAAAGTCTGCATGACCAGGTCTAAACTTATTCTTGATTTCTTCATATTTTGAAGAATCGGCATCCTGATTTTCAACCCACAACGCGATTGAGGTTCCCGTTGTTTTACCCTTGAATACACCGGAAAGAATTTGTATGAGGTCAGTTTCTTTTCGCGTTGTGGTTACTTTACTTTGACCAGTCTTTCTGCGGTCAAGCTCCTTTTGGATGTCTGCTTCTTTTAGAGAAAGTCCCGCAGGACAGCCATCCACTACAACTCCAACGCCCTCGCCGTGCGATTCTCCCCATGTGCAAATTTTAAAAATAGTTCCATATGAATTTCCTGACATACCAATTATTTTTCTTTAACTGTTGATATTTTATTTTTCACAATAGTACAAAAAAAGATGCCAAATTTTTACGTATAAAACAGAACTAAAGACAAAGTAATAGTAGCAGGCTAACCGAAATCGATGACAATTTTTTAAAATTGCCAACAAACCACTCTTAAGTTTTAGGTGCTCTAGGAAAAAATAATTTAAATGAATGAAACACCACATCAAACAAGCTCTGGAAAATAATCTATCCACGCTTTCATAACTAATACTAAATCATTACCCAAAGAGGAACTAATTGAGGAAATTTTGAGACGGGGTCTAGCCTTTTTTAACACTTACATTAGATACATATTATGTATTTTTATCTACCAATTCTCGCAAATCTTTTCCAGCTTTGAAAAACGGGACTCTTTTGGCAGGTACATCCACCTGAGCACCAGATTTTGGGTTTCTTCCAACGCGTGCATTTCTCTCACGAATCCTAAAACTACCGAAGCCGCGGAGCTCTACCTTCTTCCCATCACTAAGAGAATCTGTAATACTTTGAAATACCGTGTTTACAACAAGCTCAGTTTGTTTCTTAGTCAAATGAATCTTATCGGAAACCTTTTCTACCAATTCTGCCTTTGTCATTTTTAAACTCCCCCGGGGAAAAAAATGAATGACCCATGATCAACCTTTGACATCTTATCATTGTAAAAACCTAAATCAACTCTTTATTTTCAATGCTCTCCAAGGTTTTTAGGGATTGCATATAATCATCTCCAACAAATAAAAGGTTGTCTATTGAATTAAAAACAAAGCATTACTGCCAACCATTTAGGGGCCAAGTATATTGCAAAGATGGAATAGAAGCTTGATTCATAAAAGGCTGATTTATTGTTGCTTTTAGAACCCAATCTAAAAACCCTAAGC
>JABGTQ010000039.1 GCA_018647025.1 Nitrospina sp.
AGCTAGTATGGCATGAAATGTAACATTGATTCTGCGGGTCAGAGGAATAATAAATAAAAAATATGCCAGTACTATGTATTTAAATAGTTCACTCTCGCCAGGAGAGTTAGAAAACCACAGAAACCCCCCATAGGAAATAATGATTAAATAAAAAATAAAACGATGCGTCTTAAATCTTTTTTTTCTCTTGTCTTCTGGAAGCATACTGACACCAATAAGAATATTGGCAATTGTTCCAAGAATAACAAAAAAAATAATTATAAAACTTGGATCTAAAAAAATGCCTTCCAAAGTAGCTGTTCGCATATATCAAATATTTTTTAAAATCAAAACCTGAAATGCGGTCAAAGTTTTATGATTATGTGAAGTTGATTGTAGGTGAAAAAAAAAGACTCCACTAAGACTGTTCAAAGCGTCATAGCTCAGGCGAAAAAAAATCTCCGTTGATTTCCGGAAAATCTGTAAATATCATTAAAAAAAGGGGTTAAGGTATGCCGATGGGGAGACTCGAACTCCCACGGATTGCTCCATACGCCCCTCAAGCGCACGTGTCTACCAATTCCACCACATCGGCATATTACTATTCTGACTTTTCATCCTCAGTTCCGGGTAATACTTCAGAAGGGATTGTAGCGGCAGGAGTTTCTAGGTCAGGCATTACAGACCTAGATTTTTCTTGGGTCGACATTATTCCTAAAGTGAGAGAAGTTATCATAAATAAGGTTGCTATAGCGGTGGTCATTTTGGTTAAAAAGTTTCCGGCACCAGAACTACCAAACATAGTTTGACTACTACCAGCACCAAGACCGGAACCCATTGCAGCACCTTTGCCAGATTGTAAAAGGATTACAAGAATAAGAAAAAGAGTGCAAAGTACGTGTACTATAATAATAGCTGTATGCATGTTAGTTAATCCCCAGTTTCAAACGATGAATTTATTATATCATAAAAAGATTTTGACTTAAGGCTCGCTCCACCAACCAAAAGTCCATCAATATCAGGTTGCAACATCAAGGATGAACTACACTGAGAATCGACACTACCACCATACAAAATACGAATACCGCTTGCCATTTTTTTTCCATATGATTTTTCACACCAACTACGAAGAAAATAATGAACATCCTGAACTTGATCAGGGTTAGCTGTTTGTCCAGTTCCTATGGCCCAGATAGGCTCATAAGCTATAGACAAGTTAATTAATTTTTCTTCGCTTACTCCTTCTAAGCATCCCAACAGTTGTCTTTCTAATACTTCTTTAGTTTTAACTGCATTGTATTCGTCAAACGACTCCCCAATACATAAAATAACGTTTAGAGTAATTTCGCTAGCAAGTAATACCTTTTTGCTAATTAACTTATCTGACTCTGAGTTATACTGCCTGCTCTCTGAATGTCCTAGTATTACATAATCACAACCCGCATCTTGAAGCATAGCAGCAGAGACTTCACCAGTTCGCGCCCCTTCTGCTTTAGACGACATATTTTGCCCCGCTAACTGTACTCTGCTCCCCTTTAGAAGGGTCCGAACCGCGGAAAGAGATGTAAAAGATGGTGCAACAATAATATCAAAATTACCTACAAAGTCTGAGGCACAAATTAGTTCTTGTACCAATTTTTCGGAAGAGGAAATAAGCATGTTCATCTTCCAATTACCAACAAAGATAGTGCGTCTCATGTCTACTAAAACCCTTTGTTTACAATTAACTTCAATAAATCACAAACACGTGATGAGTAACCCCATTCGTTGTCATACCAAGCCAACACTTTCACTAATCTTCTATCGACCACCTTTGTCGACAAACCATCAACGATAGATGAATATTGATTTCCTTGATAATCTACCGAGACTAAAGCCGTTTCTTCGTAGTCTAAGATACCCTTTAAGTCACTATTTGATGCGAATTTAAACATTTCATTTATCTCCGAAACTGTCGTGTCTTTACCAACGCTGGCTACAAAGTCAACAATAGAGACATTTGGTGTTGGTACTCGAATAGACATCCCATCAAGTTTCCCCCTTAATTCGGGCAAAACTAACGAAACAGCTTTTGCAGCTCCAGTTGTTGTAGGAATCATGGATACAGAGGCTGAGCGCGCTCGACGCAAATCTTTATGTGGTGAGTCTAGAATTTTTTGATCATTTGTAAAGGAATGGATAGTTGTCATAATCCCTCTTTCAATAGCAAGGTTGTTATGCAAAACCTTTGCTATTGGCGCGAGGCAATTAGTTGTGCAAGAAGCATTAGATATAATCTGATCAGAAGCAGCATTGTATTTATCATCATTTACACCAAGAACAACCGTCACATCTGGGTCTGTAGCTGGAGCAGAGATCAAAACTTTTTTGGCGCCAGCTTTTAAATGTTTAACTGCAGCCGAACGATTTGTAAAAAATCCAGTAGACTCCACAACTATATCTACTCCAAGCTCTTTCCAAGGCAAATCTTCAGGGTCGCTATTTGCTAAAATACGTATGACTTTTCCGTTAACACTAAATCCATTCTCAGAAACTTCTATTTTTGCTGAATTTATCCCTTGAATTGAATCATATTTAAATAAATGAGCTAGAGTTTTAGGGTCCGTTAAATCATTTATCGCTACAACTTCAAATAAATAGGAGCAACCAATATCATTGA
>JABGTQ010000267.1 GCA_018647025.1 Nitrospina sp.
ATTACATATAATCAATGGACTTCCAAAAATTCTGTGAGTTTATTTATTAATCCTCTAATAGGTATACTTTTAAGAAGCTAGTGACCAACCTATTATCATTGCGGTTACATAATTCCACTAAGGTACTTCCACAATTATTCTAACGTGACGGGTTTTGTTAACCTGGAATTAAAGGGTTAAAAGAAGATGAAGGTCCTTAATGAAAAATAATAAAAAGAAAAAGGTAGCAGTTTTTAGATACTCCTTGGAAGAGAGATATCTTTAATGGATTCTAATACTGCTTAAAAAGACATTCGTATTTTATCTCCTTATACATTAAAAATAAGTTGCTTTTATTGAGGCTGGCTTATTTTTAATAATCTTTAACATCGCTAAAACTACACTGGAGGCAAGAACTATGTTTCAGGCGTATGCTGCTTCAGAGGCTAAAGCTGAATTAAAACCATTTGAATACGAGCTCGGAACTTTCGAAGGAAAAGAAGTACAAATTAAAGTTGAAACCTGTGGTATCTGCCACTCTGACTTGAGTATGTTAAACAACGATTGGGGTATTTCTAAATTTCCTTTGGTTCCTGGTCACGAAATTATTGGTACTGTCGAATTAGTTGGAGAACAAGTAAAACACTTGGAAGTTGGGCAACGAGTTGGGGTTGGTTGGTTCTCCAATTCGTGTATGAATTGTGAGTGGTGTGTGAGTGGAGATCATAATCTTTGTGGAACAACGGAGGGCATTATTGTAGGTCGACACGGAGGGTTTGCCAATCGTGTACGTATTGATGCAACTTGGGCAATCCCTATTCCTGATAGAATCAATCCGGAGTCAGCAGGACCTCTTATGTGTGGTGGTATTACCGTGTTTAATCCGATTATTCAGTATGATGTAAAACCTACCCACCGGGTTGGAGTTATAGGTATTGGGGGGCTAGGTCACATGGCTCTGAAGTTTTTGGATGCATACGGTTGTGAAGTGACAGCATTTTCTTCTAGTGAAAACAAGGAAGAAGAAGCTAAAAAATTTGGTGCTGATCACTTTATCAATTCATCAGATGCCGATTCTCTTAAAAAAATATCAGGATCTTTGGACTTTATCATCTCCACGGTAAACGTGCCACTGGATTGGGCAGCTTATATAAATGCTCTCCGACCTAAAGGTCGACTTCATATTGTTGGGGGGGTCATGGAACCAATACCTGTGTCTGTGTTTTCTTTATTATTTGGGCAAAAATCTGTTTCGGCAAGTCCACTAGGAAGTCCTAGTTCGATGGAGGTAATGTTAGAGTTCGCTGCTAGGCATCAGATAGAGCCCACGGCAGAAATTTATCCTATGGATAAAGTAAATGACGCTATGGAAATACTGAAGTCTGGAGAACCTCGTTATCGACTAGTCTTAAAAAATTAAAATTGAAATTAGGAGTTTGACAAACCTACACCAAATTGTCTGTATTCAATAAATGAGAACCTATGCGGGTATGGTATCTTAATATTTTGAGTACTTAAAATATTGGAGTCTGCAAGGAATTGAACTTCTTTCTTTTCTGATGCGATAGAAACTAGCTGATTGAGTTGATAGCGATCACCCTTAATGCTAATCCTTGCAAGGAAATAGAAATGGCCGAAAGACTTACTGGAAAAAAAGAATCTGGCCTATTTAGAGAAATTCCTAGAACTATAAAATTGAGGATCATTGAAGTTACTAGTATATGAAAAGCATGGAACTCCATATTATCTCCTTGATCTAGAAATATATATTTTTTAAGTTATTTATTTAGGGCTAAACGAATGCGATTTATTTCTATAACTAAATCGTTAATACGCTCTTCTAAATCTGGGTCGACAACTTTTTCTCCGTCGAAAGCCTCACCCGTCGAATAAACGAAACGAGGAATAATTATGCAACGAAAATCTAGCATCAAACTATTGGCCAAACTCATTACAGACATATAGCTTCCCCTACCACCTGCCGCACATAAGAATCCAATTATTTTATTTGTCCATGCATCACCGGTTAGCTCAATTAGATTTTTTGCGGCAGAATTGACATCGTAATTGTAAATAGGAACCGCAAAAATAATTGCTTTAGAATTTTTAATTTTTTCTCTAAGGTTTTTAACTTCTGGATTTTTGTGTGATGAGTCGCCATCACAAAAAGGAATGGAATAGTCTGCGAGATCTAACCAATCTGCAGGATCATTTATATCTTTTAAAATTTTTAATGCAATTAAGGCTAGTAATCGACTTCGGCTTTTGGGGTTGAGACTGGAAGATATTACAAGGTTAGTCATAGTAGTTCTATTTTGTGAATACTCGATATCAAAACCAATAATCTAATAGGCTTAGTTGTGCAAAAAATTTATAATGGAGTATATAAAGGTTGTCTCATGTGATTGTTATAAAGAAGAATTTGGAAACTGAAATTATTGTAAATAGAGTGACTCGACGACTACTTGGCCTAATATTTTGGAATATAATTACTAGTCGTTCTAAGATTTACTTCTTCCATTTTCTAGCAAGACCAACTGCAATAGCAATCTGGCCTACGAGCATTTTTTTTTCTATGACGGCAGTATTTTTTTCTCCGATTTTATTTCCATTCATTCCTGCAATATTAAACCATTTATGAGCTTCTATGTAGTTTTGCTCTACACCACATCCTTTTTCATACATTAGTCCAAGGTTAGACTGGGCTCCAGAAATCCCCTGCTCCGCTGAAAGCCGATACCATTTAACAGCTTCTTTGTCGTCTTGAAGAATTCCCTCTCCCCTGCTATACATCAATCCTAGATTATATTGGGCTTGAGCATGCCCTTGTCTTGAAGAAAGAGTGAACCACTGTATAGCTTTCTGAAAATCTTTCTCAACACCCTGTCCCTTTCCATAGATAACTCCAAGATTATGTTGAGCTTGGGGCAGTCCTTGCTTTGCTGCAAGTTGATACCAGTTGGCAGCTTTCTGAAAATCTTTCTCAACACCTTGTCCCTTTCCATACATTAATCCGAGGTTGTTCTGTGCCTGAGCAAACCCCTTTTCTGCAGCAAGTTTGAACCATTTAACAGCTTCCTTCTCGTCTTTGAGGACTTCTTTACCTATACTATATATAAGTCCAAGGTTATACTGAGCTTCAGAAACCCCCTCCTTGGCTAATAGTTCCCATTCTTTAAATCTCATTTCAGTCCTTCGAGTAGATAATATTTTTATGGAAACTAATAGGTTAAGGGCTTACGGTTAATTTTGAATAAGTATATATAAAAATAAATAAACTTAATATGATCAGACTGATTGATGGGAGTATTTTATGGAAGGGGTTTTTTGCTATTATATGAGTGATTACAGCGGCCACCATTAAAATTATGATTCCGGAAGCGCCTATTAGAGAAACATTTAGGTCATTACTAAAAAGCATAAAAGTGAATGACAGCTTTAATATTCCTACAAAATCCCTCAACCATGATGGCAACCCATAGGCTTTAAATTCCTCAATTATTTCTCGATATCTTACAACCCAAACAAAAAATATGGAACCTGCTGCTATTGCTTTAAGCACATGAATAACACTAGTCATTTCAATCAATAGTTCATTCCTTTTTAAATAGGATTGATCAGTTTAGTTTTATCGCTATTTGCATAAAAAATTTGCAATTAAAAAAAATAACAACTGATTAATTAATCATTAATTTTGAGTTGTTATTATACAAGATTTGATAGTTTGATTGACCTATTAAATGATTTTTTCGTTGAAACTTTCATTCCCCTAATTCTATATTGATAGGCTTGTGAATTTATAAATTATGAAAACAACATTTCATATTAATGTGCTTTGGAATTCCCTTGAAGAAGAACCTAGCTTTTCAAATAGATTAAATGTTGCTGATACTTATCCGAAACATAATTAAATTAAACGATACTTAGATTGTTGAGATTTCATTCTAATAGGATGATTTAGCTTGGAACACTTTTTCTAATTTATTTATATACTAATGAATATTAAATGAAGAATTTAGATAGTATTGTTTGAAAATTAATATATTCAAATAAATATTTTTAGAAAAGAATTTGTCCTTATTTATTTCGTATAAAAAATACTGAATGCGTGTTACTACCTTCCCCTCCAGGGTTTGGACCTCCTCCAATCAAGTGTATCTGGTTTTTATGGTTTGCAGATCCAAGTCCATGCCTACCAGACGGCATCGGTGAGAGAGTTTCCCAAGTATCTGTACTTGGGTCATAAGCTTCGTTTTCAGTGAATGTTCCTTGCCCCGATTCACCACCAAAGACTAAAATTTTTTTATTTAATACTTGAGATGTGGCTCCACTTCGTTTTGTTTTTAGTGGAGAGAGGCTGACCCATTGATTAGTTTTAGGGTCATATTCTTCATTCGTATCTAAGTTGTTACGAAAATCCACATCAATACGGCCACCTATCACATAAATTTTTCCATTTAATGAAGATGCGGCCATGTGGTCTCTTGGAGTTGGTAACGGAGCAAGCTTTTTCCAGGTGTCATTTTTCGGGTCATAAACTTCTAATGCAGGTGTGTTGGTTAAGCTATTTTTTATTTTATTTGCTCCTCCAATAATATAAATTTTACCATCAATTACTGTAGCCGCTAGAGCACCTCTTTCGGTTGGCATACTTGCTTTGACCGCCCATTTATTTTTAAGAGGGTCATATTCGTAGTTAGTATTGACTGGTATCCACAAGTTAGAAGTGAACCCACCAATCACGTATAATTTTCCGTTGACGGCCGAGACAGTTGTATGGTGAAGAGGAATAGGCAGTGAAGGTGTTTGATACCAGTTTTCATTTTCAGCATCCCAAACTTCAACCCGGTCAGTAATTCCATTTTGAGTGAAACCGCCAACGACATAAATTTTCTTGTCTAGTAGTGTAACTGCGACCTCAGTCCTTTCACTAGGGATAGGTTGCAGTTCTCTCCATTCTCCCTTAGTTTGGGCATGAACTGATTTTACGAGCCAAAAGGAAATAAAAATAATATAAAAAAATTTATAACTATACATTTTGGATGATATTCATTCTTAAATAAAATGCGACAGATAAAAAGGCGTCTTGATAGAAATACCATATCGGAAGCAACCTAAACATTGGAATTAGTTACCATAGTATTTTGATTATTTTGCCTATCAAGTTCATTCTTATTTATTATTATCCTGATATTTTTTAATAGATTGAACAATATTCTAGTTAAAATATTGCCTTAATAACTGTCCTTTATAGTCATAAAGTGGCTTTGTTATTTTTGCCTGTGCTTTTACCTGTTTTGATGTTTTTAGATCGATGTAGGCTTTGTGTGATAAAAAACCTATTGCTAAGTATATAGAGAAAATAATAACTAATTCCATTATAAGTGCCTCCTTTTTTATAATATTCCTAATGCAAAACAACTACGTATACTTATTAAATAATATCTATTTAATTAATTATCTATTAATAGCTGATTAATTTTTGTTAATTCAAAAATGCTGATCTATAAATAAATTTAGGAGATTCGATGCAAATTATTCCACTCATAGAATTAGGCCTTGTTTTTATTCCCACAGTTTTTCTGCTCGTTATAATGTTCCGTTGGCAGCTCAATGCTTGGGATGGGCTTTATGCAAATATTCGTATGCTCCTGCAGTTGTTAATGGTGGGCTATTTCCTCACTTATGTTTTCGATACCTCAGAACCAATTGTGATTGTTGTGTTAGTCGCTGTGATGATAGGTGTGTCTTCATGGATCGCGCTCCGGTCGATGGAGGGGCTAGAAAAGAAACCCTACCTTATTGTTCTAGCCTCAATTGGAATTCCCGGGATAATCATGCTGGTAGTGGTGACACAACTCGTGTTGAAAATGCCGCGATGGTTCGAGCCTAGCCTGGTCATACCAATTGCCGGAATGATTTTTGCTAATTCAATGAACACAGTAAGCCTGGCAGCAGAACGATTTGAATCAGAATTTAAACGAGGCGAAAGTTATATAATTGCGAGGCGGACTGCTTTAGGTGCTACTCTTATACCGCAGATAAATAGTCTCTTTGCTGTCGGGTTAGTTTCGCTGCCAGGAATGATGACTGGGCAAATTCTTTCTGGAGTGGATCCAAACGTTGCAGTACGTTATCAGATCATGGTGATGTGGATGATATTTGGTTCGGGAGGTATTGCGGCCATCATGTATCTTTCTCTCCGAACAAAACAAAATTAACAAAAGTTATAGATTTAGTTGTCTGTTTCAAAGGTAATGGAATTTCGGTTTCGGCACAGGAGGAAACTAACAATATCGAAGTTATCTTACTCGAAATATTTTTTTACTTCTGGATCATTTAATTCTTTATCAAATGATAAAATCGTGATGTTAATCCTTCGATTCTTTGAATTGTTAATATCATTTTTTAACAGTGGTTTGCTTGCTCCATATCCAATTACTTTAAGAAAACGATGCTTCTCTATACCATTCTTTGAAAGTTCCTTTCTTG
>JABGTQ010000268.1 GCA_018647025.1 Nitrospina sp.
CCTGACTTGCGTGCTGAATCTTCGATGTGCTTAATGTCGTTTAGGGTGTATTCGTGGTGGTCAGGAAACGGCTGGTAATGAACCAACCGCATACCGGATTTTTCTAAAAGTTTTCGAAAATCATTTGGATTGGCAATACCAGAAAAAGCTGAGACAGATTTGTCTCGTAGTTGTTTAACTTCCAAAACTTCTCCATTGTATAAATTTGAAAGTGAGTCCAGTCGTAGGGTAGATTTGATGACGGGTAAACCCTTAGTCAATTGTTCGTTAATACCAGGTGGATAGCTCGACCCTGAATATCGAGTGATGCATACTAAGTCCGCACGAAGCGCCTCCTTTTCAGGTTCTCGAAGTTCTCCAGCAGGGAAGAGCTGTCCGTTGCCAAAAGGGCGTTGATGGTCAAATAACAAAATATTCATATCGCGTTTTAGGGCCAAGTGTTGGAAACCGTCATCAAGGATCAAAGTATCTACTCCAAAATGTTTTATCGCATAACGACCAGTTTGATATCGGTCACTACCTACTAGTATTGGTACGTTTTTAAGTCGTTTTGCCATCATCACCGCTTCATCTCCGGCAATTTCAGTTGAAAGCAGGATATTTTTTCCGTCACACACTATGTTTATTTCATTTTTTGAGCTTCCACCATAGCCTCGAGAAAGAACCCCAGGTTTTCTTCCGTTTCCGCGAAGAATTTCAGCTATCATCATAACAACTGGAGTTTTTCCGGTACCGCCTAGGGTTAAGTTGCCAACGCTTATAACTCTACACTCAAGTTTGTGTGAGGGAAATAGATCGCATCGGTAGGCCCACATACGAAAACAATGACCCCAGAGGTAAAAAATTGAAAGTAGTTTTAATATCAAATAACCTGGGAAATGGTAAAACTTTCGTTGCGGGGAAATAATTCGGTAATAAAGCTGCTCAAATTTCATAAATTATAGTCGTTAGTCTGTTTAATTGGGTATACTTCATTTCCTATGAGCTTTATTTATCATACTATCATTGGATTTGCCATCCTAGTTGCTTCGCCCGTCATTGCCTTACGAGCTATTTTTAGTTCGAACTTTAGATCCGATTTTTTGAAAAGATTTTTTGGATATAAACTACTTAAGCCATTGAACGATTGCATATGGATTCATGCGGCTTCAGTGGGTGAGGTCAAGTTAGGGGAAACTCTTATTTCAGCGTTAAAAGAAAAAGGGGAGACTCGACCAATAATTTTGTCTACATTTACTTCAACAGGTTTTGATCAGGCAAAAAAGGATGGAGTAGAACATGTATTTATAATGCCGCCAGATTTTTTTCTATGGGTTAATTCTTTACTCAACCGTTTATGTCCTGCAATGCTTATTCTTATTGAAGCAGAAATGTGGCCTGGTCTTATTAGTGAATGCAACCGCCGAAAGATACCGGTTCTTCTTGCTAATGGGCGAATCACTCAAAAATCCTTTGATCGCTACCAGTCTTTTTCTTTTATTTTTAAATGGATCGAAAAAAACATATCTTTTTTTTCAATGCGTGCGAAAGAAGATAGTGATCGTGTAATAAGTTTGGGAGTGGATCCGAAGAAAGTGAGAGTGAATGGAAATATCAAGTTTGATGTTCTTGTCTCAGGCGAAGATATTTCTCCTTTAGAAAAAAAAGAGTCAAGTTGGCTTGTTTTTGGCTCAACACGGCCTGGTGATGAAGGGCCTGCGATGGATGTGATTGCAAAACTGCATCAAGAATATCCGAGGCTCAATTTTTTGATTGCCCCTCGTCATTTAGGGAGATTGAGTGAAGTTAAAGAATTGATGGTGGAATATGGGATAGATTTTCAACTTCATTCCGAAACGTTGGTTTCGGGGAATTCTCGTTTAGTTTTACTAGATCAGTTAGGGAAATTAAACGGATATTATGCGAAAGCTTGCCTTGCATTTGTTGGTGGTAGTTTTAATCCTAGATTTGGAGGCCAAAATATTATTGAACCTGCATCGTATTCTCTGCCAGTTGTATTTGGGAGGCATATGAACAATTTTGAAGAGGAAGCGCGTTTGCTGATAGAATCAGGAGGTGGAATTCAGATAAAGCGTCCAGAAGAGTTGTATGGTGTTTTAAACCAATTACTGGTAGACGAAAAAAAACAAAAAAGCCTTGGAAAAAAAGCATGGGAAACAGTCATTGCTAACCGTGGTGCGGTTAATAAAACTATCAAATTGATAACCCGCTTGGCAAACTAGAGTCTGAGTACTATTTTTTATGATTTTTTTTTATCATATATTTTCAGTCTTCGCCATGTTGTTTGTCGTTCCCTGCTTTGTGATTTGCTCATTTTTCAGTCGAAATAAATGGCGCAGACTTAATGACCATTGTGGTTTAGTTTCTTTAAGGGGCGGGACAGGAAATACTCAAAAAACCATTTGGTTTCACGCGTTATCTTTTGGGGAAGTGGTTGGAGTTACTCCAACAATCCGCCTCCTTAAGAAGAGTAGGCCTCAAGACCGCATTGTTGTTTCAGTAACTACAGACTCTGGGTTTGAAGCAGCAAAAAGAAAGCTTTCTGATATTGACGGTATCTTCTTTTTTCCTTTAGATTGCTGTGTCTTTACTTGGACTGCTATCAAAAAAATCAATCCAGATTTGTTTGTGTTAGTTGAAACAGGTTTTTGGCCTGGGTTTATTCACCTTTTGCATTTAAAAGGGGTACCTATATTACTATTCAACGGTCGGGTCTCTTCTCGTTCAATGCGAAAGTACAAGATGTTTAGTTCTTTTTTTTCAAAACAGTTCAATAGGTTTACTTTGCTATGTATACAAAATCCACACAGCATGAATAAACTAGAATCACTTGGTGTTGAAAAGTCTCGCCTTATGGTGGTCGGCGATCCAAAATTTGACATACTTCCTAATCGTTCTCAAGAAAAACGAGAAAAAACTTGCCAGAAACTTTGTATTGCGCCACTTTCTAGGGTTTGGGTAGCTGGAAGCACGCATGAAGGAGAAGAAGAAATCATACTTGACGCTCATAAAAAATTAAGGGAACAATTTAAGAACTTAATACTAATTTTAGCACCGCGTAGACTTGAAAGAAGTGAGCATATTGCTAGGATCATTATGTCAAAGGGGATTAAATTTATCCGTCGATCGGATCAATTAGATAAAATTGATCATAATTTTTCCGTTATTTTGTTGGATACCATGGGTGAGTTGATGGATGTTTATTCAATCTGCGACTTCGCTTTTGTGGGAAGAAGTTTAATTGGCCCAGGTGGTGGACACAACCTGATTGAACCAATTTCTCAAGGGAAACCAGTTTTGTTTGGACCATTTGTAGAAAATAACGAGCATAATGCAGATGAACTGATTAAAAGTGGGCTTGGTAGCCGAGTGAATAACGCGGAAGACATTGAAGAGTCGGTCAAAATTTGGCTATCGAATAAAACGGAATTAGCTAAACTGGAAGGAAAGGCAAAAGAATTTATATTGTGTCATCAAGGCGCATCGAGTCGGATGGCTAATCTCATCGAAAGTCAATTAAAGCATTAACCCTACCGAATAGGTTGTCTTCGACGCATTATCCAGATAACAAAAGAGGACAGCAAGAATGCAGGAACTAGTTCATAAATGATATCGTCTGATAGCCCAGTTGTTTTCCAGATAACTGTGGTGAAAAAACCAGTTAACATACCACTAATCGCTCCACTGCTAGTTATTTTTTTAGAATATAGTGTGAATAGGATCACAGGGCCAAAGCTGGCCCCAAGGCCCGACCAGGCAAACAGCACAAACCAAAAAATTACACGTGTGTCTATGAGTGCCACAAGCATCGCAACTAGTCCAACCAAAAATATGGTTAGGCGGCTAATTGAAAGTATTCGATTTGGAGAGAGTGAACTGTGTATGACTTTGCTATAAATATCGTGTGCGATAGCGGATGCGGCTACAATGATTTGAGATGAAACAGTTGACATTATTGCAGCAAGAACACCAGTTAGTACTATTGCAGTTAAAAAAGTAGGTAGTAGATTTTCAGCGGCAGTTGGAAATAAATGTTCAGGATCGGCTAACCCCGGAAAAAGAACCTGTCCGGAGATACCAAGAAGAATTGCTGAAATGTACATCAATGTTCCCCAGCTAAAAGCTATCCACATGCCTTGTTTAATTGTTTTGGAATCTTTTGCTGCCATATAACGATTGATTACATGTGGTTGGCCGGGATAACCAAGTCCGATGCCTAGGAGACCAACCATTGACCCCAAAAAAACGGATGTTGTTTTACCCCCCATCCAGGTAAGAGCTATTGGAGAAACTTCGTTAACTTGATGTATCATTGCAGAGAATCCACCTAACTCTAGCACAGCAGCTAAAGAGAGTAAGACCAATCCGATAACCATGATTAATCCCTGAATAAAATCGGTCCAAGCTACAGCACGGAAACCACCCATCATGGTGTAGATTATAATGATTGTTCCTCCTATAGGAATGCTTACAAGATGCGGGATTCCAAAAATAGCATCAAAAGTTTTTCCAATGGCAAGAAACTGCGCAGCAGTGTATGCCATCATGCAGGCAAAAATTATAGTCACTGAAATTATTCGTATAAGGTCAGAGTTGTCGGGGAAATATGTTTCAAGGTAATCAGGAATAGTGAGAGAGTTTTTTTCTCGAGAGTGTTTTCGTAATCGTTCAGCAACAAAAATCCAATTCAATGCGTACCCTAGAAGGCAACCAGGAAAAAACCATAATGCAGAGAGTCCTTCTTTATAAGCTAGTCCAACAGTTCCAAGAACTGCCCACGCGCTCTCGGAACTTGCAGTCGAAGAGACGGCGGTAACCCATGCTTTAAGAGATCGATTGGCGAGAAAAAAATCAGTAGGAGAATAGGTAGAACGGGATACGGTATAGCCAATCCATAACATAATTAGCCCGTATATTATAAATACTGCTCCAATAATTCCAGAAGTGTCCACC
>JABGTQ010000040.1 GCA_018647025.1 Nitrospina sp.
TAATATTAATCGTCCCGCCTTTAGCTAGTTTGTTCATTTTTTCTTTTGCCTGTTGCGTTAGCTTATTCGTGGGAAACGCAATATGAAGTAAACGATAGCGGTTATAGGCTTTGTTTTTTTTGTCAATTTTTTGATAAAGGTTTCCTTGTAGAAAAATAACTTCGGGTAGGTAAGACCTATACTCAGAACGGGCAGAAAAACCTGATATCCGTTGTTCAACCGCGTTTAAAATAGTAAGTGCTGTCTCAAATTTATTGTCTTTTATTAAAATCTTTGCCAACAAAATATTACTTTTTGTCAACAATAGAGTTTTAGGAAATTTTTTATGAATGATATTAACTTGTTGCAAAGCTTCTTTGGCGTTTCCGGAATTTAACAAAACATCTGCCAAGTGAAAGCGAATGTAATCTTCTATTTCAGGATAAGATATTATTGATTCTTGAAAAATCTGTATTGATTCGTTTAGCTTATCGGTGTGCGCTAAACTATGAGCAAGAAGGTAAGAGGTTCTTTTTTTCTCTACTAAATTAGAAGTTGAGGAGTGAATGGAACGCAATAATAAAGCCGCCTGGTGAAAATTTTTTTGTTGAAACTGAGATAATGCATAAGAATACGTTTTGGATTCGCTTCCCATAACGTTTTCAGGATTTACAAATAAAATTGGAATAAAAAAGGCAAATAGGGCTAATACTTCAGGAACTAGAGTAAGAATTTTATCTCTTAGAGCTATTGGCTTGTCAGATGATTGGACTTTAATTAATTTAGTACCGGTTAGCTTTTTAAACCAAGTGATCTGACGTTTTGCATAATTTCGTGTGTCCTGCTTGATTAGGCAGATTGTTTTGTCTAACGATTGCTTCTCATTTAAATACTTTATGATTTGTGCATAGCCAATACTTTGGAAGGGTTTAATTTTCTGAGAGAATCCTTGTGCTAAAATATTTTTCACTTCTTCAACCCATCCGTTTTTAATCATTTTATCTACACGCTGGTTGATGTCAGCGTAAAGTTCTTTTCGTTCCCGTTCTATTAGAAAAGTGTGAATGGGAAATTCGTAATTTGCTTTTGAGTTTGCATTCTTATATTTAGAAAAAGCTATTCCTGTTTGACGGTAAACTGAGGTTGCCCTTTCAATACGTTGAATATCGAGAGGAGGTATTCGCTTTGCAGAATCAGGATCAATTTGTTGGAGTTCCATGTGCATTTTAGTAAGACCTTTGGTAAGAATGTCAGATTGGACTTGTTTTTTAATTTGTGGATTTATTTGAACCGCACAATCGTAGCCTTCACATAGTGCTTTTATGTAGAGCCCAGATCCACCAGTGATTATCGGAACTTTACCCTGGTTAAGCAACTCTCTGGTGTGGTCTAAAGCCCTAGTTTTAAAGTCAAAGGCAGAAAATTCTTGGTCTGGTTCAAGAATATCTACCAGGTGGTGAGGGACTCTTGATCTATCCTCTGGTGTTACTTTTGCTGTTCCTATATCAAAGTATTTATAAACTTGCATCGAATCTGCACTAATAATTTCCGAATTAATTTTTTCGGCCAATTCGATAGCGGTTTCACTCTTCTTCGATGTAGTGGGTCCAGTTACAATAATTAAAGGAAGCATAAATTTTTTTCATTTCTTTGGAATATGAACCGCTTTCATTATAAATGAAAAGAGGTTGTTCTATAACGCATTTTACTTTTCGATTTTTGATAGCCTCAATTAGAAATATACGTGCATCTGTATCACGTGACCCGTATATATAAAGAAGCCTTGAGGGGAATAATTTTTTGGAGTAGAGTTTTTTCTGGACTTCGTTAAGTCGTAAGATTGGATAAGTCATGATGAATGTTCCTCCATGCTTCAATAAACTGCTCGTTTTATTGAGAAGTGAATTTAAGTCCATTGATATTTCATGCCGGGCTATCGCTTTCTCTTGGTTTGGATTCATGCGCCCTGTATTTAATTTTCGGTATGGTGGATTTGAAATAATTGTGTCAAACAATCCATCTTCAGGATTAAGGGTTGGCCCAGTAAAATCAGCATGACATAGATTCACTTTTTCTAAGATTCCGTTTATTGACATATTGATAACCGCTAGGTCATAAAGAGGTTTTTGAATTTCAATCGCTACAATTTCATCTAACTTGATTTTAATTGATGTGAGTAGAGGGATAATTCCACATCCCGTTCCAATATCAAGAATTCGATAGCCGGGTAATAAGTTTGCGAAATAGGCGAGTAAAAATGGTTCAATAGAGTGACGATACCCATCATTGGATTGTTTTATTACTAGAGGGGATGAAAATATAGATGTGGTCACGAGACTGATAGATTATCGTTAATATCATATTATAAAAAGAAATCATTCTCCTTGCGGGGAGTTATTAGGTCTATTTTTTTTAACCTCAATCTTCATTGCGTCTATTTTCCGCTTCAGAGTGTTACGATTAATTCCAAGTGTTTTAGCGACGGAAACTTGTTTCCCTGAGTGTTTTTCGAGGGCAACTTCAAAAAGTTGTCTCTCGACTAATTGAATGATCTCCTCATAAATTTTTCCATCCTGTGCTTCTTGATTTTTAAGAAAAAACTCAAGAATTAATTGTCTAAAACGAACATTCAAAAGATTATCAGTTCCTGTAGTTTTGAAGTCTTCTGAAATAATATGTTCAGGAAGATGCTCAGAAAGAATAGGTCCTGAACTTGCTAAAACAACTGCACGTTTAATGACATTTTCAAGTTCACGAATATTTCCTCTCCAAGAATAGCTATTAAGAATTTTTAAAGTTTCTGGTGATAGATAGATCTCTCCTTGGGATAAGTTAGTTGTGTTCTGGTTTAAAAAATAGTTAGCTAAAAGAGTAACATCTTCCATTCTCTCACGTAGTGGCGGAATGGAAATATTGATAACGTTAAGTCTATGAAACAAGTCTTCGCGAAACATTTTTTGGTTCATCAGACTTTCTAAATTTTGATTCGTGGCTGCGACAATTCTTACATCTGCCTCAAGAACTTCCTTACCTCCAACACGGTAAAAGTCTTTATTTTGTAGTACGCGAAGAATTTTTGCTTGAAGAGATGGTTCCATATCACCAATTTCATCTAAGAAAAGGGTGCCCCCTTTAGCTATTTCGAATTTACCTTTTTTTTGATCCACTGCTCCAGTGAAAGCACCTTTTTCGTGACCGAATAATTCAGATTCAAGAAGCTCTCTTGAGATAGCGGCGCAGTTGATACATACAAAAGGATGATCTTTGCGTTTGGAGTAGTAATGCATGGTTTGGGCAATTAGTTCTTTGCCAGTGCCACTTTCTCCTGTTATTAAAATTGTGAGGTCGGATGCAGCAGACTTGCCGATAGTTTTAAAAATATCTTGCATTGCCGGACTTTTTCCTACAATGGACTCAATAGAATGCTCGTCTATTGGCTCTTCCTTTGTAGGTATTGATGGAATCGGAATTTCTCTGTTTGCTTCGACACGATCCACCAAATTGTAAACATTATCAAAATCAAATGGCTTGCTAATGTAGTCGTAGGCTCCTGATTGCATAGCTTCAATAGTGTTGTTCATGGTATCCTGAGCGGTCATAATTACAATTTTAGATTGTAAATCTATTTTTTTAACTTTTTTGATTAGGGTAAGTCCACTTTCCCCACCCATGAAGATATCTGAAAAAATCAAAAGATATTTATTTTTTTTAATTTTTTGAAGGGCATCTTCTGCATTCTGAGCGGTATGGACAGTGTAATTTTTTTTCCCAAGGGCCTTCTTAAATAACAGTCTAATATTTTCTTCGTCATCAACAATAAGAATTTTTTTTGTATTGATCATTGGCCTATCCTATCATTTATTTATGTATAGGAAGAAATACTTGGATCACAGTGCCAATATTTTTTTCTGATGTAACTTTTATTGTTCCATTATGATTTTCTATTATTTTGAGCGAAACTGCCATTCCCAAACCGGTCCCTCTTTTTTTTGTTGAAAAAAAAGGAGTAAATAACTTTTTCATAGTGGAGTTGTCCATTCCTAGACCATAGTCAGTTATCTTAATAACTATATTGTGCTGGGATAAGGTGTTCTGTTTTTCCCGAAAGGTGTAATTGTTATTATATTGGGTGGAGATTTGAACTCGTCCTCCCTTAGATGAAGCTTCGACAGCATTCTTAACCAAATTGAGAAATACTTGTTTAAGCTCATCTTTATTGGCTTTGATTGTTGGTATGCTTGGATCATAGATTTGAACAAACGTGCCTTCTTTTTTTTTAAGAGTTTCCTTTTCAAGGGTAATAATTTCCTCTAATACTTCATGAATATTGGTGGGTTTAAAATCATTTAAAATAGGGTGAGTTAGGTTTATCATTTTTTTTATCAAACGGTTAATTCTGTCTACTTCTTCGATCACTATTTCCATATACTTACGGTGGTCATTATTTTTTAGCTCCTTTAAAAGTAATTGCGCTGAACCCCTAATACCACTAAGAGGGTTTCGGATTTCATGTGCCATGCCAGTCGTAAGGATACTTAGGGTTGATAAATTTTCAGTTTGTTGAGAATTTTCTTGAAGCTCTTTGAGGAGACTGGTGTCCTGTATTAGAATGATCCCAGCGGTATTTTTGTGGTCACCCTTCATAAATGGTGAAAAAGTCAGATTGACAGGGAATCTCCCATTAGTTGATTTGTTATAACCAATTCCTTCTACATGATGATATGAAGCACTAGTGGTAATAGACTGACGGGCTTTATCAATTAAGTTTGGCTGGTCTGGGAATAGTTTTGAAAGAGATTCCCCTTCAAAGGAGCTTCGTGACCGTTGAAAAATTTCCTCCGCAGCCTGATTAACTTTGGTAACTCTAAGGTCGGCAGAAATAACAAGAACACCGTCGACTAGAGAGGCAAAAAAATTTTGATAAAAATTTTCAGCTTCTGCCATCCAGTCTCCATTATTGTTAGGTGGTAGGTTTAGTGCGCGATTTTTTAACTCCGGGATACGAACTTTTCTGGGTAGATTTTTTTGGAGATGATTTAGGGGCGATTTTTTCATCAGGGGTGGTTGTTTTTGGGGTTGTTTTTTTTTCATTAGAGGCATCTTTCTCAGCCGGTGTATTTTTGCTAGCGTTAGTATTCTGGCTTTCTGACTCCCATCCTTTTTTTCTGGCATCGGAAGGGTATTCTGAAGTAAACCAACCCGATCCTTTGAAAATAAACCCAGATGCAGAAACTAAACGGTGTACCTTTCCTTTACAACTTGACTTGTTACATTTTTTAAGAGGTTTAGAGGAAACAGATTGCATAGCTTCAAAAGTGGTGTTGCATTTTTCACATTCATATTCGTAAATAGGCATCTATTGACGGCTCCTTAATAAACAACAATGATTGTAGGTTTATTCACTGGGGTTCCATTAACTCCAATAGGGAGTGGTTTTTTGAGGAAAAACTACCTACTAGTAAATTGTCACACCTCAGATAACCACTTGTTAAATTTAGAGTGACTTCCGTGAACTATTTCGAAGAAGGTTTTTTGGATACGGGCAGTGGTTTTTCCTCTTTTACCATTACCGATTGAGCGGTTATCTATTTCTCTGACAGGGGTAATTTCTGCTGCAGTACCTGTTAGAAAAACTTCATCGGCTATGTAAAGCTCGTCTCTGGTAATAAAGCCTTCTTCAATTTCAACTTTTAGATGTTTTGCGATTTCAAAAACAGCATCACGTGTGATTCCTTCCAAGTTGGAACACGATAAGGAAGGAGTTTTAAGCCGTCCTTTTGACAAAAGAAATATATTTTCGCCCGAACCTTCTGATACATAGCCTTGTGGGTCTAGCAAAATCGCTTCATCGTATCCATCACGGACAGCTTCTGATTTGGCAAGAATAGAGTTAACGTAATAACCGCAGGCTTTAGCTCGTGTCATTGATATATTTACGTGATGTCTTGTGAATGAAGATATTCGGACTCGTATGCCATTGCTGATTCCCTCGTCTCCTAGGTAAGCTCCCCAAGGCCAAGCAGCAATAGCGACACGAACATCGACTCCGTTGGGGTTAAGACCCATTTGGTTATGTCCCAGAAAAACAATTGGCCGAATATAACATTCTTTCAGTTTGTTTTTTTTTACAACTTGAAGGATAGCAGTAATAATTTCTTTTTTTGAAAAGGGAATTTCAATACCCAGTATAATTGCAGAATTAAACAAGCGATCGGTATGCTCCTGCAAACGAAAAACTGCAGATTTTTTTTTTTTGACCTGATAACAGCGAATACCTTCAAATACCCCGAGGCCGTAGTGAAGAGTATGAGTTAGAACGTGGATATTAGCTTCATCCCATGGGACAAAACTCCCATCGAGCCAGATTTTTTCAGTTTTTTCCAACTTTAAGCCCTTTCCCACTCAGATTTGATAATGATTAAACCTCAATGATATTAGTCGATCCCTTTAAAATCAAGACAATAAATAATTGACATGTTATAATGGGTTTGATATTTTCTCTTTTCTTAATTATGGGCCGCTAGCTCAGTTGGTAGAGCACTTGATTTTTAATCAAGTGGTCGAAGGTTCGATCCCTTCGCGGCTCACTTTTTTTACTATTTATGATACCTACCGAAAAAGTCCCCATCGTCTAGCCTGGCCCAGGACACCGCCCTTTCACGGCGGCGACGGGGGTTCGAATCCCCCTGGGGACGCCAATTTTTAGCTTCTAAAAAAACCTGAAGGTTTATAATGAACTTTTTAAAGAATTAATTTTTTTAAAAAAGCTATTTTCTTACATATACCCTAAATCATCCTTGCACCTAATTTTTTAAAGTATTTTTAGTAAATGTTTAAAATTTTATTTGTTATGCGAGAAAGGTTTCTATCCTAACTTAATTTAATAAAATTAAAATGATTGTTTAAATGGAAAATATTTTTTGGATTGTGTCGAAAATTACTTGGGCTATTCTAGCACCCGAAACATTGTTGCTATTTTTTTTGATCATGAGTGCTAGTTTTTTATGGTCTCGATATTATAAGCAAGGGCGTGTACTAATAAGTTCTACGGTTATCATTATTACCATGGTATCAGTTCTTCCTTTTTCAGACTGGGTTCTAAGACCATTAGAGGATCTTTTTATTATCCCGGATAAATTGCCGGATCGAGTTGATGGAGTTATTGTTCTTGCAGGAGCAGAAGATATATCTGTTACCGTAGCCCGAGGCCAACCTTCATTTCATGGTGGTGGGGAACGATTGACTACTTTTGTTTGGTTGGCGCGTGTTTATCCTGATGCAGTTTTGCTATATACAGGAGGATCAGGAACACTGACCAATCAGGATAAAAAACCCTCTATTGTTGCTCGCAAGTTTTTTAAACAGCTTGGTTTAAATCCAGCGCGAGTTCGATTTGAATCCGACTCTAAAAATACGTTAGAGAATGCTTTAAAATCTTATGAATTAATTAAACCAACTCCAGGTCAAAAATGGATATTGGTTACTTCAGCCTATCATATGCCTAGGTCAGTTGGGATATTCAGAAAGGTGGGCTGGAACGTAATTCCTTATCCAGTTGATTTCAATACAACAAAAAATTTTCGCATAAATTTTGACCTTAGAGAAATTGGAAGATTTTCTCAAGGAATACGCGAGTGGGTAGGGCTTTTAGTCTACTGGGCGACAGATCTCACTTCAGAACTACTTCCTCACCCCTAAAAATCTTTTATTTTAGGAACTGGCGCAGTTATCCTTATTGTCATATAAAATAAAATTCTAATTTAGAAACAATTAGTTAGGTAGATTTGATTGTGGAAAAGATAAATAAACTCTATTTAAAATAGTTCCTAAAAATATAGTAGCTGTAGAAAGTAGGAGAACCCAAGCTATCATTTTTGCACTATCATGATACCAAAATACGAGAGATAACATAAGAATCACACCAGAAAAAAGGAACCAAAGAAAACTAAATTCGGAGCGTGCCATATTATAAGAAAAAATAACATGGCTAATGGCGAGTAATCCCATAGCGGCTGCAACGATTATAAGCATTGGGGCTGCTGAGGAGTATTGATCCCCATAAACTAGATTAATTATTGACTGACCCACAATTAAAAAAACTAAAAAAACTACTCCGGAAAGAATGCTTGTCAAACCCAAGCTGACCCAAAGGTAATGTGTGTCTTTTGAGCCAGAGGCAGTTGCTTTGGCAACAGAAGGAAATAATACGATGAGTAAAGAAGATGGTAAAAAAAAGGCGATACGTCCCAGAATAGTTGCTGTTGCATAATACCCAGCTTGATCAGGCGGGCAATAGTGTCTAACTAAAATAATATCAATGTTGGACATTATCGAAACCATTGTGATCATGAGAAACGATGGGATTGAAAACCGAGCCATTTCGAGAAAAGAGTTGGAAGAAAGTTCTCCAGAGTGAGATCGAAAAACATCTTGAAGTTGCCATATTGCATAAGCTACAGCACTTGAAGTGGCAAATGAAAGAGCCAGAAGTCCTCCTTCAATATCCCATTTAAGGATTACAACAAAGAGAAGTACAAATAAAACTCTGGCAAGAGAGCCTCCTCCCGCTATAATTCCTAGTGAAAAAAATCTTTGCATTCCTTCACATACAGTAAGTAGAACTTGTTGAAATATAGAGAAAGATGCGGCTATAAGCATAAAAAATATTAGTAACGTGGATTCTATATGGAGAAAATCTTTAAGCCATTGGGCTGAAAGTAATCCGACTAGAACAATGCAAAATGCTATGGCTAAAATAGCTTTAAAGCTTTTTGTGAGTAGTGTTTTAACTTGCTCTAATTTATGTTCGGTAATCCCAGCAATAAAACGAGAAAATACTAAATGTAAAATAGTCATAGGAGTTGTGATAAGTGAGCTGATTGCAAGTAGTGAATTAAAGCTGCCGTAATGCTCGGGTGATAATGATCTACCTAAGATAATCTGAAAAATATAATTTAACGCACCAGCTGAATTAAGTAAGATAAAAACAACCGCGTTATTCCAAATAAAATTTTTTAACGGTAAGCTTCTCATTGTTATAGGATTTAAAATTGTGTGTAGTAAGTATTAGATAAAAAAATAAATTTATAAATATTATTACAGTGGTGAATAAATAGGCTTGTGAAATAGCACCCTATTAATTAAGTATCATTAATTTAAGAAACTAAAGAAAGAAAGGCCCTAAAATAAAAATCAGCGGATAAAAGAATAAAACTAGCCACATACAGATACTCTTAGGCCATAGAAAACGTGATTAAATTTTTTAAGCAAGTTTATTCGTTATTAAATATTGTTCCTTTCCTATTCGAATAGAGAGAGTTTTACAATGAATCTAGAAAAATATTATGAAGAAGGGTAGCTTGAACTATAAAATTCTAACAATTGAAAAAAAATTTAAAACCAAAAAAGAAGATATTGCTAACCTAAGAGCTATTTAAAAAAACAAATTGAATAGCCTTACAGAATTAAAGAAAACCAGAATAATATGATTCCTTATGAATCTAGGAATTGGATACTCTAGTTGCTAGATGTTTATTGTTATTTGAAATATTTAGGTCATTGGTTATATTAGAAGAATTCAAAAGCCTTTGGAAAATTAACGTAAAGAGCATTATAAATCCTATTGATACAGCTTGTTCTGCTACTCGGTCGAAATTTGCCATTTTGAAAAGGACCGCAGTAGCAAGAAAAAATAAAAATAAACTGCCCAGTAAAAGTTCTTTTTGGATAAAAAATTGTCCTCGAGACCATGGCAATAAATTAACGATTTTACAGTAATTAAGTTTCGCGAAATTATACGATACCAAGGAGAAAATAATTGACCCCATAGTATATAGATGATTTTGGTATGGTCTTAGTACTAAGAGCAATCCAAGAATATAGAATATCGCTGCAAGCAGAAAGTATAGGTAAGGGTATTTTTCAATTCGTAAAAACGAAAAGGTGATTAATTTTATCGGAAAAAATTTGTGTAAAAAATCTCTCCCTTTATTGGTGTTTGATACCCACCCTAAAATCATAATGGCAAGAAAGATAATCGACAATCCCCACCAAACTCCAATTCGAATGGCAGGTTTGTTTAGGTTCGATGGGCGTTGGCCTAAAAAATTCAGATAGGGGAGACTGGTGGGAGGTTTAATTTTTTCTAGAAAAAAGATGTGGGGCCACAAATAAGATGAGCTTGGCAGATTAAGTTTTTTCTCAAGATTAAACTTTGGATCTATAGACTTTACGCCCAAGTCCCACCAATTATCAAGGTGGTCAATTTTATTATCAGAGAGATTATTTAAAAAAATAGGAGAAAGA
>JABGTQ010000269.1 GCA_018647025.1 Nitrospina sp.
GCTCATGATTTTTCACTTTGTGGTGTAGATAGTAAAACTCATTCATTAAAGAATTATTCAAAAAAAATAGTCCTAGTGATTATATTTATGTGCAATCATTGCCCATATGTAAAGGCTGTCCTTAAACGAATTATTGATCTACAAAATGATTTTTTAGGCCGAGGAGTTCAATTCATAGGAATCAACCCCAATGATGCAATACGCCATCCCGATGATTCGTTAGAAAATATGAAAATCATTGCAAAAGAAAATAATTTTTCGTTTCCCTATTTAGTTGATCCAAGCCAAGAAACAGCTAGGCTATATGATGCTGTTTGTACCCCTGATTTATATGTCTATGGTAAAGATCGTAAACTTGTCTATCGTGGACGAATCGATGATAACTGGGAACACCCAAAAAAGGTAACCCAGAGTGATTTAAAGTTGGCTTTGGAGAACATACTTACAGGACAGCCAGTTGCTAATGAACAGATACCCTCCATGGGCTGTTCAATTAAATGGAAAACAACATAACAAGGATACCTTATGAAATTGCAAAAAAAATGGTTATTTATTCTATTCGGAATCGTTGTTATTGGATCAATGTTTGCCGAAAAGATTGTCGAATTTTATTTTGACTGGATCTGGTTCGCTAATCATCAATTTGATTCTGTTTTTTGGACTATCATTCTATCTCAATGGGGATTTGGTTTAGCCACAGGTGTTTTCTTTTTTATTTTCACCTGTTTTCCTCTTAAACGAATGTTTAATAAAAGCTCTGATATGCCAGTTGTGTTGTCCGATAATGTTCGCCGTGAGTTACCTCTTCTTGATTTTATCGCTAGCAACCTTAAACACCTTATGCTTTTTGGCCCACTCGCACTAGCTTTAATGACTGGATTGATCGTTGGACAAAAGTGGGAACTTCTCCAACTTTATTTCAAGGCTGTTCCTTTTGGCAATGCAGACCCTATTTTTGGGAATGATTATTCCTTTTATCTTTTCACTCTTCCACTTCTCAACCTTGGAAAATCTATTCTGTGGGAAATTTTAGTTATTCTTGGCATTGGAGCAGGCCTTATATTTTTCCTGAAGCAGTTTATTTATTTTGGTCCAAGTGGAATCGTAATGCGACAAGAAGCCCGACGACCACTATCTTTTTTAGCCTTTTATTTTCTTATTCTCATGGCCATGGAATTTCATTTAAAGCAATATGGCCTGCTGGTAGGGGGTAGTGGTGTGATATCAGGTATAGGGTTTGCTGATTTTCACGGACAACTTCCAATACTCCAAGCAATGTCGGTCCTATCTCTCATTGGAGCTGGGCTTAGCTTCTTTATTGCAACTGGACGTGGTTTAAAAAAAGTTACTCTTGCTTTAACAGGGATAGGTGTGATTTATTTGGCAGGAAGTTTTTATCCAAAAGTACTGCAGAATTTTGTAGTTAACCCCAATGAACTTATTAAGGAAACGCCTTTTATCGAACATAGTATTTCTGGGACACTTACAGCTTATGGACTAGATACTACTGAATCCAAAAAACTAACTGGAGCAGAATCTTTAAATGCAGATTCTATTCGTGCCAATCGCCTAACAATAGAAAATATCCGTCTTTGGGATCAGGAACCACTACTAGATACCCTGGGTCAACTTCAAGAAATAAGAACTTATTACCAGTTTAATTCTGTAGATCACGACCGCTATACAATCGATGGGAAATACCGTCAGACTCTACTTTCACCTCGGGAATTAAAATCTGAAAACCTACCTAACCGTACATGGATTAACGAGCACCTAACTTTCACTCATGGCTACGGAGTATCACTCAGTCCCGTCAACCAAATAACTCCAGAGGGTCTACCTGTACTCTTTATAAAGGATATTCCACCTCGTTCAAATGTAGACCTTAAAGTCGAGCAACCTGAAATTTATTTTGGTGAACTTTCTAACGACCATGTTTTTGTAAATACTGGAACACAAGAATTTGATTATCCAGAAGGTGAAAAAAACGTATACAAAAACTACGAAGGTAGTGGAGGTTTTCCTGTTAGTTCTTTTATACGAAAAGCGCTTCTAGCTGCACGTTTTCAAACTTTAAAAATACTCTTCTCAGACGACATTAACAGTGAAAGTCGAGTATTAATGTATAGAAATATTACCGAACGTGTTCTCAAGGTTGCCCCATTCTTAAGGCTGGATAGCGACCCTTATCTTGTTATTACAGAAGGTCGAATGAAATGGATTTATGACGCCTATACTGTAAGCGAACTATTCCCCTACTCACAAAATATCCCCCAGTTTGGCAACTACGTTAGGAACTCTGTCAAAGTTGTGATAGATGCTTACGAAGGTTCAATGATGTTTTATATTTCTGATCCCAGTGACCCGATTATTCTCACCTGGCAAAAAGTATTCCCTGAATTATTCAAAGATTTGAGTGAAATGTCAGAAGACTTAAGGAAACATATTCGATATCCGTCAGATCTATTTACAATTCAAGCATTCATATACGCAACCTATCACATGAAAACACCACAGGTTTTTTACAACAAAGAAGACCAATGGGAAATTCCGGAAATAGACAACAAAATGATGGAACCTTATTATACAATCATGAAACTCCCGGGAAATAAAACAGAAGAGTATATTCTCATGTTACCTTTCACACCAAGTGGAAAGAGCAATCTTTCGGCATGGATGGTGGCTCAAAGTGATGGAGAAAATTATGGAAAATTAATCGCCTATACATTTCCAAAACAAAAACTAATTTATGGCCCCAATCAAATCGTCGCGCGGATCAATCAGGACGCAGAAGTCTCAAGACAAATTTCCCTGTGGGATCAAAGAGGTTCAAAAGTTATACAGGGCACTATGCTTGTTATACCCATAGAAGAGTCTTTGATCTATGTCAGGCCTCTGTATCTCAAAGCCGATGCTGGAAAAATTCCAGAACTTAAACGTGTCATCGTAGGATACGAAGACACTATCGCCATGGAGCGAACACTGGAAGAAGCACTTGCCAAAATATTTGGAGAGGATACTTTTTCTTCAGTAGCTAATACTACTGATACAAAAGGAATCAAAAGTGAACTAACAAAACCTAATGAGTCAACAAGCAACATGATTTTAAAACAATCTGACTATAAAACTATCAAAAATATGTTTGAAAGTGTTATGAAACGGCAGGAAGAAATGAACCGAAAATTATCTTTTCATAATAAGGACTTAAGAGCCCTTGGAAAAGCTTTAGAGTCAGCAACCGTCGCTGATTAAACTAACATCAACTTTTAAATAGAAGGTCTAGAATAGACCTAATTGTTTAGCGCTCTCATCTAAACCTGTAATATCAACAGGATAGTCACCATCAAAACAGGCCGCGCAAAAATCACCTTTTTGTTCTCCAAAGATTCCAAGCATTTTCTCTAACGAGATATAATGCAACGAATCAGCGCCAAGATATTTACAAGTTTGCTCAACATCCATACTAGAAGCAATTAACTCATTTTTGTCGGGGGTATCGATCCCATAAAAACATGAGTGCGTGGTTGGCGGTGAGCTTATTCGAACATGGACTTCTCGAGCACCAACCTCGCGCAACATTTTAACGATTTTTTTGCTAGTTGTTCCTCGTACAATAGAATCATCAATAATAATTACTCGCTTACCCTCTATGACAGGTTTTACAGCATTCAACTTGATTTTTACTCCAAAATCACGAATCTGTGATTGAGGTTCAATAAAAGTTCTCCCAACGTAATGATTACGAATCAATCCCATTTGAAAAGGAATACCCGCCTCCTCAGAATAACCCATCGCAGAAATCACTCCAGAATCAGGAACAGGAACCACCACATCCGCGTCCACCGGTTTCTCTATAGCTAAAGCCCTTCCCATGAGCATACGAACAGAGTAAACCGAACGCCCAAACAAGTTGCTATCCGGTCTTGAAAAATATATGTGCTCAAAAACACATTGTTTAGTAGGAGTTTTTGGGAAAGGAAAAAATGATTTCACGCCAGATTGATTAATAAGAATTAATTCGCCAGGTTCAATTTCACGTATAAACTCTGCCTCCACAAGGTCCATCACACAAGACTCGGAAGCCACGACGTAAGCTCCCTCTAACTTACCTAAACACAAGGGACGAAACCCCTGCGGATCACGTGCAGCGATTAGTTCGTTTTCACTCATCAGCACGATTGAATAAGCGCCCTTAACTTGTGAAAGTGCTGCAACCGCGCGGTCGACAAATAAATTACATTGCGATTGTGCCATAAGATGAACTATCACTTCGCTATCATTCGCGGACTGAAAAATTGCCCCCGCGGCCCCTAATTCCTTCCTAATTTCCGTGGCGTTCACCAAGTTTCCATTATGCCCCAAGGCCATTGTCCCACCCGCATAGTCTATAAGGCAAGGTTGAGCATTTTTTATCCCACTTACCCCTGTCGTTGAATATCGGTTGTGACCTATTGCGATATTACCAGGAAGTTTTTTAAGGCGTGTATCGCTGAACACATCTGCAACTAAACCCATTCCTACCTCTAGGTGCATTTCCCCATTATTTGAAGCAACGATGCCAGCACTTTCTTGACCTCTATGCTGCAAAGCATAAAGACCCAAGTAAGCGAGGTTAGCCGCGTCTAAGTGACCATAAACACCCACCACACCACATTCATCGTGAAACTTATCCGACATAGGTTTCCAAGGCTCCAAGCCAAAGTTGTTTTAAACTAGAAATCTCTTCACGAATAAACTCTTTCCCATTAACATTCACAACAAGCGCGTCGCCTCCCACATTTCCGATGACTGTAAAAGGGACCTCCATAGCCTTTGCTTTTTCCTCGACCGCTAATCGGTTCTTGGCTGACAAGGAAATCAAGATACGCGATTGGGACTCGCCAAAAAGTAAGGCGTCATTTCGAACTGTAGAGTCAAGACCAAGAGTCGCTCCCTTTGGGTTTAAAGGATGACTCATACAAGATTCCGCTAATGCTATTGCGAGACCGCCTTCTGAACAATCGTGCGCTGAAGTCAAAAGCTTTTGCTGAATCAATTCCAAACATAATTTATTCACAGATTTGGCTAAGTGAAGATCCAAACGTGGAGGCTTCCCCTCCACGCGGTCGTAAATAATTTTTAAATATTCACTCCCGCCAAACTCTTCCATTGTAAGACCTATAAGGCCTATTAGGTCTCCATCTTCTTTAAACCACTGCGTTGTGTGATAAGAGCGGTCTTCCAGTAACCCAACTACTGCTACAGTAGGCGTCGGATAGATCGCCTCCCCCAAAGTCTCATTATAAAGACTGACATTTCCACTAACTACTGGAATATCAAAAAACTTACAAGCTTCTCCCATACCTGAAACAGCTTGCTCAAACTGCCACATAATTTCTGGGTTTTCCGGGTTCCCAAAATTAAGACAATTTGTCAACCCAATTGGCTCACCACCAGAACATGCAATATTACGGGCACACTCTGCAACCGCTATTTGTGCTCCTCGAAAGGGGTCTAGGTAACAATACCGACTATTGCAATCAACTGACAATGCCAAAGCTTTTTTCGAACCTTTTACTCTAAGCACAGCTGCATCTGAACCCGGTAAACCCAGCGTATTGAGTCTAACCATAGAATCATATTGTTCATAAACCCAGTGCTTATTTGTTATGTTTGGCGAGGCGAGAAGGTCTTTTAAAATTGTTTCCCCACGTGTCGGTTCTAAAATAGAATCAAGTTTAACGTGGTCCACCTCTTTGAGATATTCAGGTTTTTTGGTTGGGCGCTTTAGATCCAAAGCTCCATCAACAACTAATTCAACCGGCAAGTTAACCACAGGATTCCCATTATCAAAAATGCGAACCACTGGCTTGTCTGTAACTTCTCCCACAACTCCAGAATCAAGATCCCACTTATCGAACAGAGCTAAAGCCTCCTTCTCCATTCCTTTTCTGACAACCACAAGCATTCGTTCTTGCGATTCTGATAATAGAGTTTCATAGGGAGTCATCCCCGCTTCGCGCATAGGGACTTTTGAAAGTTCAAGATCAATACCAGTACCAGCGCGGCCAGCCATTTCAAATGTAGAGCAAGTTAGTCCTGCTGCTCCCATATCTTGGATTCCAACTACCCAATCTTCTTTCATAAGCTCAAGGCAAGCTTCAATCAAAAGTTTCTCTGCAAATGGATCACCTACCTGAACTGTGGGCCGCTTTTCTTCAGAAGACTCGTCAAACTCTGATGAGGCCATACTCGCGCCATGAATACCATCGCGCCCTGTCTTGGAACCGAAATAAATAACCGGATTACCAACTCCAGAAGCATTGCCCAAAAAAATCTTATCCGAAGGAATTAACCCAAGGCAAAAAACATTAACCAAAATATTTCCATTGTAACAAGAGTCAAAGTAAATTTCTCCACCGACGGTAGGAACCCCAGTGCAGTTGCCATAATTAGAAATCCCTTCAACAACTCCGTTAACTAAAAATCGGGTACGTGGGTGATCAGAAGCTCCGAACCGTAGAGAGTTCATCAGCGCAATGGGACGCGCTCCCATGGTAAAAATATCTCGTAAAATCCCCCCCACTCCTGTAGCAGCACCTTGACGAGGTTCAATAAAAGAAGGATGGTTATGACTTTCAATTTTAAATACAGCAGCAATTCCATCGCCGATGTCTACTACCCCTGCGTTTTCTCCTGGCCCCTGTAATACACGTGGACCCGTGGTAGGTAGTTTCTTCAGGTAATAACGTGAACTTTTGTAACTGCAGTGCTCGCTCCACATTACAGAAAATATACCTAGCTCAGTAAAGTTAAGTTCTCGGCCAAGAAGATCCTCAATACGACCAAATTCCTCGAGGGTTAGGCCATGCTGGCGCACTATATCTGGAGTAATCGCAATAGAATTACTACCTATCATAATAAAATTCCAGGTTGCAGGGATTGGATCATAGATTTGAAAATTAGCTGTCCATCAAGATTAGGCCATGCTGGATCAGCACAACGTTCAGGGTGAGGCATCAGACCCATTACATTCTTATTTTCATTTACTATGCCTGCAATGTTGTCAACGGATCCATTCGGGTTATATAGACCTGTCACTTCTCCTTCGCAACCACTATAACGAAATACAATCTGTTCATTATCTATTAGTTGATTTAATCCATCAATGTCGATGAAGTAACTTCCTTGATGATGAGCGATGGGAATATTCAATACTGATTTTTCTAGGCATTCGCAACTGAATGGAGTAGAAGCATTTTCCACTCGAACAGACACTGTCTTGCAAATAAACTTCTGTGTATGATTTTGGATAAGAGCACCCGGAAGAAGTCCTGACTCAACAAGAACTTGAAAGCCATTACAAATCCCAAGAACCATTCTCCCAGAATTAGCAAACTCGATCACTTTTTTCATAACGCTCGAAAATTGCGCTATAGCCCCCGCCCGAAGGTAATCACCATATGAATATCCTCCTGGTAAGACGATGAGATCAAATCCTGAAAGGTCTACATCATCTTTATGCCAAATCCATTCGGTATCTAGCTCAAAAACGTGCTTGAGGATATGATAACAATCATGATCGCAATTAGAACCAGGAAAAACGACTACGCCACACTTCATAAGTCAATTCTGGAAAAATTAAAGACACATAAGTAAAATTTAATTCCAAAAACATGCAAACTGCTGCATAAAAGCTCTTACGCAATTACTCCTCTGGCTCTATAGTGAATCGGTAGGATTCAATAACCGTATTGGCAAAAAGCTTTTCGCACATCTCTGTAACTCTAATTTCTGCTTCTTCTCTGGAAACTCCATCCATCGTTAGTTCCAAATATTTTCCCATTTGGATCCCAGACACTTCATTATAACCGAGATCTTTAAGGGCATGATGGACAGCTTTCCCCTGAGGGTCTAAAACACCGTCTTTGAATGTAATGTAAATTTTAGCTTTCATTTCGGGGTGTGATTATCACAGAACCCAATCCATTTCACAATCTTTTTAAAAAAGTAGCCTCTATAAAAATAATTGTGATTAGCTCAGTCAACTGATAATTTCCCCCCGATTAAATTCTTATGCTATTTTCATCCTGCCTGTCAATTACATCGAATTTACTTGAATCAAACCGATTCAACCGCTATATTTTTTCCTTTGGTTTTTAAATTTACACTGAGGCAAACATATGCAAAACCTTTGGAACGAATCTGAATCCAGAGCAACGATAGAACAATATAAAGATGTGTCAGAAGATATAGCATTGCGAGTATATACTTCAAG
Organism: Nitrospina sp.; assembly: GCA_018647025.1. GTDB lineage: Bacteria > Nitrospinota > Nitrospinia > Nitrospinales > VA-1 > Nitromaritima. The sequence goes on from JABGTQ010000269.1 coordinate 8,258, forward strand.
ACTTATAGGTGCTGACCCTAGCCTAGTCCTTCATGGCGGTGGAAATACTTCTGTAAAGTCTATTACCACAAATGCTCTTGGGGAAGAGGTTAATGTTCTTTACGTTAAAGGAAGTGGATGGGATCTAGACACATTGGAACCACCTGGTCTTCCTGGAGTACAACTGGATCATCTGATAAAACTTAGAACGTTGGATTATCTTAGTGATGAGGATATGGTTAACGAGCAAAGAACCCACCTACTCGATGCCTCGTCCCCTAATCCATCGGTTGAAACGTTATTACACGCTTTTTTACCTCATAAATTTATAGACCATTCTCACGCAGATACCATTTTAGTGCTTGCCAACCAACCCAATGCCAAGTCAATTTGTGAAAGTATTTATGGAGAAACAATGGGAATTGTTTCTTATATCATGCCAGGATTTGACTTGGCTAAAGCAGCCGCTGAAGTTTATGAAAAAAATCCTAATGTCAAAGGCTTGGTGCTGATTAATCATGGACTGTTCACGTTTGGAAATACAGCAAGAGAAAGTTACGACCGCCACATAGAGGCAATACAGCAAGCAGAAGATTTTATCGCCAGTCATAGTGAAAAAAAGTTATCCCCGGTCAATAAAAAAATTACTAGTGGCGAAGGGGTACTTGCATCTATTGGTCCCTGTTTACGTGGATTATTCTCTGAAGAAACAGGCCAAAATTGGTTGCTCCACTACAGAGAAGATCCCGTTGCTTGTGCTTTTGCATCAAGTCGAGAGTGTAAAGACTGGTCACAAATTGGGACGGCAACACCAGATCATGTAATCCGCACCAAACAAAAACCACTTTTATTAGACCCCAAACATTTGGACGACCCAGAAAAATTACGGAAAGAAATTTCTAATGCCCTTGAAAAGTATAAAAATGATTACCATAAATATTTTAAAACTAATCTTCAAAGCAAAGGAGTAGACAAAAAAGAACTAGATCCTTTACCTCGAATTATATTAGTTGCAGGTCTTGGATTAGTCACTATTGGGAAGTCGGTCAAAGAAACAGAGATCGCTGCCGATATTTACCAACATACAATCGACATTATCAAAAAATCATTTAACATCGGTCAATTCACACCACTTAAAGATAACGATCTGTTTGATATGGAGTACTGGTCTTTGGAGCAAGCAAAGCTAGGGAAAAAATCCCCTACTGTGGCGCAAGGTAAAATCGTTTATATCACTGGAGCAGCATCGGGGATTGGCCTAGCAACTGCAAAATTGTTTGCAGAAAATGGTGCTACCCTTTTTCTGATTGATCTAGATAAGGACACCTTGACCCGCGAAGTGGAAAAACTACGCAAACAATTTAAAATTGGAATCGCCTTTCAGGTAGTGGACGTTACAGTGGAAAAAGAAGTGAAAAAGTCTTTTGAGTATCTAACAAAAGTATTTGGTGGACTGGATATCTTAATATCCAACGCTGGTAATGCAATCAGAGGGAAAATAGGTGAGGTGGATTCTGCAGTTTTACGAAAAAGCTTTGAGCTGAATTTTTTCTCTCACCAGACTTTGGCATCTCAGGCAGTTCAACTCTTCCAGAAACAGAAAACAGGTGGTGTGTTGATGTTCAATGCATCCAAGGCGGCATTCAACCCTGGAAAGGGTTTTGGCCCTTATGCCCTTCCAAAAGCAGGAGTAATTGCCTTAATGAAACAATACGCGGTTGATTACGGGAAAGATGGTATTCGTTCGAACGCGGTCAATGCAGATCGTATCCGCACCAATCTTTTCACCAAGGAAATGGTCGCCGAACGGTCGACTGCCCGTGGTTTGACCCCTGACGAATATTTCAAGAGCAACCTTCTTGAAACAGAAGTATTTGATACAGACGTTGCCAAAGGATTTTTTGATACCGCACTAGCTGAAAAAACAACAGGTAGTGTCGTTATTGTTGATGGCGGAAATATCGCTGCAAGTCCTCGTTAAATCCCAGTTTAAAAAATTTAATTTAACAGTTATAGCTCCCATCCCTTATCAGTACAGTGCTTCAATACACAGGGCAATACTGTAATACTGGCCAGAAGGCAACAACCAACACCCAAAGTTAAAATAAGTCCTAAGCTATAAATCCCTTGATAGTCGGCTACCATGAGACTGCCAAAGCCAATCATAGTTGTAAGCGAACTGAGGACCACACCTCGTCCTGTACTTTTCGATAAAATATTTATACTTTTATCTGTTTCCTCTCTATAGCGATGAACTATATGGATCCCATTAACAACCCCAACACCAATGATCAACGGCAAGATAACTAAGTTAGCAAGATTAAATGCAATTCCCAGTAATCCCATGATTCCAACTGTCCATATCGATCCTACTACAACCGGAAGTAATACGATTAAAGTAGTACGAACATTACCGAAGGATATAAGAATATAGATGAAGATAGCAACCAGCGCGTATAGCCCCCCTTGAACATATCCATCTCTCATCAAACGGGTTGATTCAAACATATGTATCGCATTTCCTGTAGCACTAGGATCGACTTGCCGCAACTGTCTTAGAAACTCCTCTCTCTGGTCAATATTCCAAACATCAACACTTGGGTACACAGTTATTAAATATACCCCGTTTTGACTAACATATCTTTTCCGCAAACTTTTGGGTATTTCAGCAACACTAACAGGAGAGACATCAATATTCATCTTCAGGTCGGCAACCTTATCTCTATAGTCAGCAAAAAGATATTCTGAAAATTTATTCAGTCTTTTTTCTGTAATCTCCACAGATTGCTCTTCGCTCACATCCAGAAAAACCTGTGAAAGTTTTCTCGCCTCAACAACCTCTCCCTTATCATCTTTACCTTGAAGCTTAAAACGAATTTTTTTCATTGTTTTTATTAAACTTGGTTGCGAAACCTGAGGAACCTCAGCTTTAACTGTTAAGTCTCTCAAAAATGGTCTTAATTCTTTAATATATTCAATCTTTTCCTTTTGATTTTCTGGTAAGAGAGAAACTATACTCTCGACATTTCCAACGGCTGAAAGTTTTTCCAACGCGTGATGTTTCTTGATAGTTTCCTCTAAAGAATCAGTAAGTAGCGCAACTGACCAAGCGGAACGACCTGCCTGTTCTATCACTTTCATTTCATACTTAACGGCCTCAGTCCCATGAGCCTGTAAATTGAGAAGATTGTAATCAAATTTTACGGCTCTTAATGAAAAAAGAGATAAAACGATTAAAAACATGGCAACAAAAATAACTAAACGATGACTTTTAAAACACAATTCCAGCCATGAGGCTCGATATTCAAACCGCTCTTGCGCATACTTAGGTTTTCGTATTTTTTCTTCTAGGCTGATAAAAGCAGGTAAAACAAGGATCATCGAGATCATGCAAAAGAAAATTCCCCCGCTAGATATTTTTCCCAATTCAACGATACCGATAAAATCAGTAAAAACCATGCCACCGAACGCCAGAGCAGTCGTCACTGCGCCTGCAAAATTACCACGACCGGTACCTTGAACCGTTTTTTGTAATGCATTAAGAGCATTACTTCCTGACATCCTTTCTTCTTTGTATCGCTCCAAAATATGAATTCCAAAATCGATACCCAAGCCGATCAGAATGGTTGTAAACACTATGGTTAAAATATTTAGGTGACCCACCACAAGCGTGGCCCATCCAACCGACCAGCATAATGCGATGACAAGTGATAATACAGCGAAGAGTGGTTTGATCACTCCACGGTAAGTGATAATAAACAGTAATGTCACTCCAAAAAGTGCAATTTGCGAAGCATTTCGAACGTCTACCTGTGTTATAGCCATTTCATCTGCGGCAATAACATCTTCACCTGTTAGACCTACTTCAATTTCTGGGAACCCAGTGTGCGTTTTTTTAATTAATTTACGAAGTAAGTTAATAGAGTTGAGGGTCGACCTATCTTCTTTATTATTTTCATTATGAGCCAAAAGGATGAACATTAACCTTTCATTCGCTGAAACTAAATACCCCTCCTCGTTTAAAGATTTTTTATCGCCCGTCAAAAAAGAAATCCAAGGTGAGCGGTAGGACTCCTTTCCTTGCAAATACAAAAGCATTTGTTTTTCAAGTGCGATTAAGAAACTTAGATCGCCTGTTTCGTCTTTATCCCTTTGGCTATATTCATTTTCTAGAAATCCCGTTAAAATCGAACTCACCATTCCCGTGCTAATTTCAGCATTAATACTTTCCATGAGTTCGTTAAGACCGGGAGATCTATTTATTTTTCTAAGAAAATTTTCGTGTGAATTAATTTTAATTACAAGGTCGGCAAGCTCACTCTTCTTAAGGTAAAGAAGACCTTTTTCCCTAAAATATTCTGTGTCCACTTTATGAAACACTGTCGAAAAACTCTGCGAATGAAGCTTTATTTTAGCAACTAAAAAGTCTGAGAACTCCTTCATTCTTTCAGGGTCTTGACCTGAAACTACTACCATCATTCCATCAAAATCTTCAAACTCTTGACGATACTTCTCGTAAGCTTCTACGTAATCGAGATTATTTGCGACTAGGTCGCCTCGATCATTCTTAAAAGAAAGTTTTTCTACTGCAAACCAAACCGATAAACTTGCTGTCAATAAAGAAGCTATAATTACAACGATGGAATGCGTATAGGCGAGTCGTTCAATATTTAGAAAAAAACGGTCTATAATACTTAATTTTTCTGATAATTCTCCATTATCCTCGTTAAATGGTGTGTTCATATTTGATCTCTATAGCAAGAAAAAACTTGTAGTTGATTCGTTTCTAAAAAAATACGATAAAACTAAACCGAGTATAGTCTTAATAATTATGTAGGAAGGGGGAAATGCTCAGAAAAGATGCTGAAGAAAAACATAACCTGCGGCTGAAAGTTTGCAGCCCTTAGGCCCAAAGCTAACATTAGAGAACCACAACATCAAAAACGGAACCCTAAGGTAAAAACATGGGCATTGAGCCCGATATTAGGTTTTCGGAACCCCGCATTTGAAACATGAAAAAGTCGATAATTAAGAGAGTAGGTCCCTGATTTACGGAACAGCTCTATCCCTGCCCCCGCATGAAGTAAAAACTGAAACTCAGAACCTAATTCATATTCAGCAGGGGTATCATCCCAGTCCTGCATAGAAAAGCCAGTGCCCAATAAAATATTGGGAGCCCACTTTCTTTGCGAATCAAGAAACTTATAATTTACCATTAGAGGAGAAAAACCTATAAGATACTCATGATCGCGATGGGTCAATAGCGCTAGACCCGCTTCAACATGCCAAAAAAGCGCACCCTGCAAAGGGGAATCTGGAGCAATGATCCCGGTTAGATTTTTTTGCCAGTTCGGAAATATAAACGCAAAGCTGAGATCCGTTCTTTCTTTTCCTGGAGGTAAATTAAAAGTATGACCGAAGCCCAACTCCCCACCAAAAGAAGTATCGCCCTTAGCAAATCTATCAGAAAAATTTTGGGCTCCAGCAAAAACAGGGTTCACGATAACTGCAGTAAAAATCCAAAAGAGAATAATTCTACGCATAAAAACCTTTTAGGTTAAGCTTACTTATTGTTTTAATGTTAATTACTAAACCACATCGGAATATTAACACAAACGCATAAGGTTCTGTAACACATTTATTACAATTTGTTTTTACGAATATTAAATGGTAAAGTTGGCTCTATAGTTAAGTAATTTAAGTAAACATTTACCACCTTAATTTAAGGACTTATCATTATGATGGGCATTGGCTTTCCAGAATTGATGATTATTTTAGTTATAATAATGATTATCTTTGGCGCCGGAAAGCTTCCAGAGATTGGTAGCGCGTTTGGAAATAGTATTAAAAATTTTAAAAAATCTATGAAAGATGCTGAAGAAATTCAAGAGGCAACAAACTTAGAAGACAGCGGAGATTCAAACAGTTCGCAAACAGATGATTTAAACGATTCGGAAACATCCGAAGGTGAAGCTAACAAAGATGCTGCACCATCTCAGGAAACTAAAGAAAACTAGACATATTCTTTAATATCTACTCTGCCTAACCCCATTAAAACAGCAATCCCTCTTTATAAGTATAGGCTCTATATTTTTTTAGATCTATTTTTATGCAAGTAACATTGACTTAAGATAGTTACACCACTAACTCTACAAAGGTGTAAAAATTTTTACTAGTTACTATAAAACTTGAGTACTGATAACCGAGTATGGAATTTCCTGACCCCACTAAAGGCACTTTAACCGAAGAACAACTTGTTAAAGATTTGCAGGCAGGCGAAATGGGATCTTTCGAGCAACTAGCTAATCTTTATCAAAAAAAAATTTATACCTTAAGCTTTAACTTGACTCGTAATATATCAGATTCACAAGATGTCACTCAGGAAGTATTATTAATTCTTTTCAGAAAGGGGCATACTTTCCAAGGAAAGTCTGCTTTCTCTAGCTGGGTGTATCGAATCACCATAAACGCTTCCTATATGAAACTTCGATCTAGAAAAAAGGAACCGAAAGTTTCAATCGAAGATGTACTCCCGGCGTTCAATCAGGGGGGCTTCCAATACGAAAAAATACAAGACTGGTCTGAAAACACCGAGTCTCTTCTTTTTGGTAATGAAACACGAAACATTATTCAAAAAGCGGTTGATTTATTACCAGACAAAGAAAAAGTTGTTTTTATACTCAGAGATGTAGAAGGCCTATCGTCGAACAAAGTCGGCAATATTTTAGAAATAAGTATACCTGCGGTAAAATCTAGATTACACAGAGCACGATTATTTTTAAGAAAAAAATTGTCAAATTATTTTTGGGAATATAAAGCTCGTAAGGAGAGGAAATGATTTGTTGTAAAGAATGCATAGAACTATTGTACAGTTATCTTGAGGGAGAACTTAGCGCAGAAAACGAAACTGCTCTTGAAGACCATTTTGCAGACTGTCCACCATGCATTGCTTTTGTCAACACCTATAGATCTACCACGCTACTGTGTAAAAATACCTTAAAAACTAACGATATTCCAGATACAGTTAAGATTAAATTGAAAGAGTTTGTCGATAAAAACAAACCTGATGTTTTATAGATCCAAACGTGATGTGCTACCGACTAATCAGGTCTTATTCAAACGGTCATTGACAAATCTAGCAGTTTAATTATATTCTCAATATTGATTCCTTCAATTTAGGTTGCAACATATCTTTAACAAATTAAATTAGACATTTTTTTCAAGGCATCCAACATGGTTGAAATGAAAGTAGAGGGACTCACTCTTGATCCCTTAACAAATATGCCAATTATAATTCTCAAGGATATTTTAAACGATAAAGCCTTGCCTATTTGGGTTGGCTATTTTGAAGCAAATGCAATCGCGTTGGAGATTCAGGGAATAAATACCCCGCGTCCTATGACACACGATCTTCTCAATAGTATGATCTCTTCTCTTCACGCAGAGGTCAAACAAGTCACAATAAATGACCTCAAAGATAATACTTTTTTTGCTATGATTTCTGTTGTGCAAAATGGAACCGATATGACTATTGATGCTCGACCCAGCGATGCTATTGCTTTAGCCTTAAGAACCAAATCTCCAATTTTTGTTGAAGAAAAAGTAATTGAAGCCGCAAAAAAACTAGACCTCCCTGACCCAAACAAAATACAGAATGATGAAAAAAAACAATGGGAAGACTGGATTACAGGCATAAAACCGCAGGACTTTGGAAAACTTTAAGTACTCTTCCTCGCAAATCACTGTTTTTCTCCCCTAAAGGCATCGCTCTATAATCAATAAGAAGGTATAATGCTGTATTATTATATCGGCGACGAAAGAAAACCTTACCAATTTGAATAAATGGAATTTAGCATGGCCGTTAGTGGCAACAAGATAAAAAAGATAGGTGTTTTTTGCAAACCGAAGGCACCTTCTGCATCTAACATACTAGGAAAGCTTATCCCTTGGTTACGCAAAAAAAACTACCATATTTTTTTGGATACGAGTACCGCGGCTATCGTTGGCGAAACTTCGACTCTTGATAAGAGGAGAGTTTCTGAGCAAACAGATCTTTTAATAGCACTTGGAGGCGATGGCACTCTTCTAGGTGTCGCCCGAACCGCTCATCCTTATAAAGTACCTATTTTAGCGGTAAATCTTGGTAGCTTAGGATTTCTAGCTGCAATTTCCATAGAAGAGCTTTATCCCACACTTGAAAATATTCTAGCTGGTAAGTTTGAAATTGAAAATCGCATGTTACTTAATGCATGTGTGTGGCGCAATGGCAATCAAGTGGAAAACCACAATGTCCTTAATGATATAGTAATTAACAAGAGTGTTGTAGCTCGCGTCATTAATTTACAAGTTTTTGTTAATGATCAATATATGACATCCTATAGAGCGGATGGTCTTATCATTGCTACTCCAACCGGTTCTACCGCCTATTCATTATCTGCCGGCGGACCTATTATCCACCCTAGCATGCACACTCTGGTACTAAGTCCCATTTGTCCACTTATGTTGACAAATCGATCGATACTTATACCAGACCAATCCGTTATACAAGTTAAACTCTCAGGAAAGTATGACAATGTAAGAATAACTTTAGACGGCCAAGAGGGCTATGACATGAAAGCTGAAGATATTCTTGAAATTAAAAAAACTAAAACTACTCTTCAACTAATCCGAGGACCAAACAAAAACTATTACCAGATACTCCGTGATAAGTTACACTGGGGCACACAAATTGAAAATGCTATTGCATGAAGTCAAAAAATCATCGTCACTTTATAGAAAACATTAGTTAATCTGATGAGCTAAGTTAAGCTAACACTTCTATGAATCAAAGTATCGTTACTTGCCAGAAGACCATTAATATTAATTCTCCTGTTATGCTTTGGAATACTGAAACCGGTTTAACTTGCCCAAATCGAAGAGGGCGCTCAACTTGTACCCAACACAATCCAATATTAAACAACAAACCACCAGAGCTCTCTTCTGAATATTCTATTTTAAATCTAGATAAAGCCTATGGTGAGTTAAAAAAAAGCGTGTATCAACTCATCATTCATTATGATGCTTGTTACTCTTCGCATCATTGCCACAAAATCATGACTGAAAGCTCATTCAAGGGGAGTCACTTTTATTTAGACCTTGACGGCACTATCTACCAGACCTGTGACCTGTATTGGAAAACCAACACTGCTCCCGCCGACGATCGAAATGGTAACGAGCGAGCGATTCACGTTGAAATATCAAACCTTTCCTCGGAAGCACTAAAGTCAGAATCAAACTGGCATAAAGTACCGTCAGACCAGTATCGAAAAAAAAAAGATCGATGGGAACTTTCCCTCTCTGATCAATGGAAAAAGCAACTTCGAACTCCAGATTTTCGTGCGTATGCAGCAAGAGGATACGGAAAACGTGGTTACTTTAGCCGACGAATTAATGGCAAAATTATTCGTATGTGGGACTTTACAGATCAACAGTATAGAGCACTTATAAGCCTTTGCTTCGGCCTTAATAAACTGTTGCCTAAAATCCGTCTACGGGTACCTTACGACAAAAAAAAAAATCGTACACCTCTCGATAGAATTTATAATTACTCAACCTTTGAAGGAATTCTTGGTCATGCCCACGTTCAACGGGGAGAGGTCGACGGTGTCTCCTGCAAACATGATCCAGGTTCAGCTTTCAATTGGCCTCGTCTACGTAAAGCCTTTGATCGTAAAACATCTATCCCTGATTTTTTTGGCTAATATTATTAATTTATGAATGTTTAAATAACGTTGACTCAACAGCTCGTACTAGAGTGGCATTAGTAGTATGATCCAGCAAATAAAGAAATTTTATTGCACACTCTTGATTTATCTGGCTTTATTTCAACTTCATACTTTCTGTGTATAAAATTATTTTCTCTGTGTACAAAGAGGCAATCAAATTAACTAAAAAAACTCTGTCCAGCTCAAATTATATTAGAATACTTAAATAAAGTTAATATATTACAATCCGTAATAAAGGGTCGCTTATGAATGAGGTAAAGAATTCTATTTTTAGAGAAGAACTTCCTGGAGAAAAAAAAAGTATTGTTAATTTATTAATGACGGGGCATATCGTAACCATATCTTGCTTAGGATATATGGCATTCTTCCTTTTCATTCAATTAGGACAGGTCACCCGAATAGTCGATACAATTGACCCAAATCATATGACAACCGAGCAAATCAATCTTTTAAAAGAGAGAGTTTCGAGAAGTGTAGGGCAATGGCAAAGCGAAATGGTCGGGCTCGCTATCATTGGTTCCATTGTTTCTATCATTGGTGGTATTTACACAATCAATATGGTTATACGCCCACTAAAAAAAATTATCAGTTTTGCAAACCAAGAAGGGCAAACAGAACCTCTACCTGAATTTAAATCGAATACCGAGATCAAACAACTTGCCACAGCCATTTCTGCACTCACCATCAAACTCAAAAAAAATACTCAGGGTTGAAGGGACGACTGAATTTAAAAGATTTTTCCCCAAGTGATAGATCTTAAAATAAATAAACTCAGAACTCTGTGAAAAAACTAGAAACTCCCTTTAATTGTTGATCAAACTCGCCATCTTTGATGGGAATTCCCATTTCTTCAAGCACCTTTAAATAGTAAAAATAGTTCATTTCACCCTTTAAGCGCTTGACTGCTTGGAAGACTATCTTATCTTCATCAGTATCAGGAACAATATTCATGCAGTATTCTGAAAACGACACACTCAAACAAATGTCTGCTATCTTTTTATCACAAGAAACCTTATTGGGCCGGTCTAAAATAGAAGAAAGCCTTGATAGTTCAAGCACATTTTTTCTGCGTCTACGATCTATCTCCTCTATTTTAAGGAATTTGACACATTTTTCTCGTAGAGCCATTACTTTCTGCTGAGGCTTGGAATTCTGCCAAAAATTAGCGCGAATTTTGGTCTTCTCAGGATTAGAAATCAGAGTGTTTATTTTTTTATTGTGTGTCGACTTTCTTTCACTGTCAACTTTCCTCCTCAACTTTAGCTCTCCTTCAAGGTGGGTTTTGCTAAACTCCTCATCTGCTTCTTTCATCTCTTTCCACTTTCTGTAACGCACATCAAGCACATCTTTCGGAGTCATTGCTTGCAGTTCGTCGTAAAGTTTTTGCGCCTCCCCAAAACCAATTAAAGACATGGCTTCTGCCATCATCAAATTAAATTTTTCTTGGTCTTTTACCTTGAGTTCAATAGCCACAGGTTCTATCTGCTTCCAGGCATAGAAGCCTCCAGCAACTAAAACTAAAAGGAAAATTATTGCTACCTTGATGATAGTTTTCATAATTGATCACACTAATTTAGCGCGCATAGGGTGAGGCAAACTCTAAAGTTTTAAGTTTTTCTTTAAATAATATTACGACACTCAACATTAGTTAAAGGCATTCGTAACTTATCTCAGAACATCTTAAAAGCTTATCGGCTTTTTTAGGCAGGAGTTTATTTGCTAGTTTATAGGTATGAACAATATCATCCTTAAAGTTCGCAGAAATCGACTCAATGTTTAAAGTGACGGATGGAGGTGAAGACCATTGACATACCATGCTCATCGGCGGCTTGAATAACTTCTTCGTCTCTAATGGACCCACCTGGTTGAATAATCGCTGCGATACCACTTTTAGCTGCTGTGTCAATTGAATCTCGGAAAGGAAAAAAAGCGTCGGAAGCCATGACAGACCCTTTAAGAGTTTGGTGTGCTTTCTCTACAGCTAGTCTAGAGGAATCGACCCGACTCATCTGACCAGCCCCAATTCCCAGTGTTTCTGCACCGCGAGCATAAACAATCGCGTTTGACTTAACATGTTTTGCAACGACCCAAGCAAACAAGAGGTCGGACATTTCTTTTGTATTGGGTTGTTTCTTAGTAACAACCTTTAGGGTGGCAGGGTTATGAGAGATAGTATCTTTATCCTGAACTAAAAGACCACCTCCAACTCTCTTTAAATCAAAAACCCGCCCTCTACCTATTGACGTTTCCTCAAGCATTTTCATAACACGAATATTTTTTTTACCCGAAAATAATTTTAGTGCTTCTTCGTCATAATCTGGAGCTATTACCGCCTCTACAAAATTTTTTAAAATTTCTTCTGCTGTATCAACATCTACTTTCCGATTGAAACCAATAACGCCCCCAAACGCAGAAATAGGATCTGTTTCGCGAGCCTTAATAAATATTTCTTGTTGATTATCTCCCACAGCTACTCCACTGGGATTGGTATGTTTAATAATCACCGCTGATCCAGCTTCAAAGTCTTTTGCTAATTGCCAAGCAGCCTCCAGATCAATAATGTTATTGAAAGAGAGCTCTTTACCCTGAATTTTCTGAGATGATGCAATGTCCTGA
>JABGTQ010000270.1 GCA_018647025.1 Nitrospina sp.
AATATCGATGCAGTTATTGCTGTCATTTTACTCAAGATGGTTTGGGGTGAGTATAAGGCAGGGAATCTAGCCGAAGCGGATATAGAAACATCAAGTTTTGCAACTTTTTTGTTTGGTCGGATGATTGGTTGTGCTGCCGAGATAGATGATCATACCTTTCGTGGCAAAAATATGGATACACGTACTCCAGCAAGTAAGTGCTCCTACGTCGGTTGATTATCATTTGAAATAGTTCTAACCCCTTCCCAGACTTGGGAGAGGGGTTTTTATTTATTACTCCAGACCCTTTTATGCCCTAAATCTATATATTTGATCAGGATTGGATTGCTGCATGTCGTTCGTAGATATAGTCTGCGATTGCGTCAAGCGATTTGATGTATTCAGGTTGAGGGAAAGTAACGGTTCTAATGGATGATTTTGCTTGTTCAATATAGTAGCGCGCTAGATCTAGAGTGTATTCTATAGATTTTGTTTCGCGCATTAGCTCCAGGACAGTATTGAAGTCTTCCTGTGTGAGATTTTCATTTTTAACGAATCCCTCGATTCTTTTCTTAATAGAATTTTTTGAATTTTGATACAGGTGAAGTAGAGGTAAGGTTACGTGCCCTTCTTGAAAATCATTTCCTAGTGGTTTGCCTAAACTGTCTTCATCACTGCCATAATCCATTGCATCGTCCATGAGCTGAAATGCCTTACCAAATTGTGTGCCGAAGTCAATCAAAGCCTTTTCCTGCTCTGGGCTTGCTTCAGAAAGTAATGCTGCTAGCTCACAACCGAGAGACATCATGGATGCTGTTTTACGAAGAATGACTTCAAGGCAATGTGATTCAGTGACAGATAACTTCCGGGCTTGGCTGTATTCCATAATACCCCCTTCTACTAGAAGCTTTGTAGCCTGTGAAACCGAATTAATTACTCGTGAGTCGCAATCTGCAGCTAACATAAGAATGGATCGAGAAATCAGGAAATCACCTACAAGGATACTGGCGTCGCTTCCCCACTTTGCATTAACTGTTTCGCGACCTCGCCTGACTGTGGTTTGATCAACCACGTCATCATGAAGTAGTGTCGCCGAGTGGATATACTCAATTATGCAACCATGTCGTATGACTCTTTCATCTACTTCATGACCAATTAGCTTGGCCCCAACCATAAGTAGGAGAGGTCGTATCCGTTTTCCACCATTTTTGAGTAAATAGTTTCCTATCCCAGGTATTAATGGAACGTCTGACTGGTAGTTTTTCTGAATCGAACTCTCTAGTCGCGAAAGATCTTCTTTAAAAATGCGTGTAACGTCGTTAAAATCCATAAGAAAATTTACATCCAAGAATGTCTGAATTATCTAAGGAAATACCAGTCAAACTTCTTATAGTTGACTGTTTTTTCTGACTTTTCCAGTAGAGAAAGGGTACATTTTTATTGGAATTTCCTGATTTTGTCAAGCCAATAGTTTAAAGATTAAAGCTTGCACTCTCGTTAGAATAATCTATGTAACTGAAGTATCAAGTCTTTATTTACCTTCTTAATTTTAAATAATGATTATTCAGCTAATACGTTAAATATCTGCAGATTGAAAATTTTCAAAACTCTAAATTAGTTTAAAAAGGATTTAAAGGTTAACTTATAAACATTAAGTTATTATTAACAAGTTATTAATTCTTAGTTAATCCAGAGTTAAAGGGTTTTAAGTTTTGAGGAAGAAGGTGGCTTAGAGTGGAAGAAAGTATAAAAAATAGTACTTTGCCTAATTCTAGTTGTGTGGTTGACTCACCCAAAGTTTCAGTTATTGTCCCCACATATAATCGTGCTGATCGATTAGAAAGAGCCTTGAATTCGATAGTCAGCCAAACCTGCCAAGATTTTGAACTAATAGTTGTGGATGATGGATCTACTGATAAAACATATCAGTTGATGAAATCGTTTCCTAAAGCTCAATATTTCTATATAAAAAAAAACTCGGGAGTTTCTAAAGCTCGAAATGTTGGTCTCGCTTTTGCCAAAGGAGAATTAATTTGTTTTCTTGATTCTGATGATTTGTGGAAGGAGAAAAAAATACAAATTCAATCCCTTTGGTTGGAAAATAACAAGGATAGTCAGATTTGCTATACCGATGAAATATGGGTTCGCAATGGAGTTCGAGTAAACCCCATGAACAGGCACCGTAAGTATTCCGGAGACATATTTCGACATTGTTTGGGTCTTTGTATAGTGAGCCCTTCTTCAGTTATGATACGTGCTAAGTTATTTGATGAAATTGGAAACTTTGATGAGTCGCTTCCTGCTTGCGAGGATTATGATTTATGGTTGAGAATCGCATCAAAATATGCGTTTCACTTAATAGAAGAGCCACTTATTATAAAGTATGGTGGTCATTCAGATCAGTTATCTAGAAAGTATTGGGGGATGGACCGATTCCGAGTTGTCGCTTTAAAAAAGCTGTTGGATCAGAACTCATTAGATAAAGAGAAATTGAAACTAACCCGTTCCGTGTTTTTAGAAAAGTGCTCTATTCTGATCAAGGGGTTTGAAAAACGTGGCAAAAAAGAAGAAGAGTCTTTTTACCGAGAGCTTGTTAATAAATACAGTTAGGAATTCATAAGGATATGCTTGTTTCAAAGAAGTCAGATTTGTTATTACTGATTATAGTCGTATTTTTGTCTTTTTCGGGGAATACATTGCAGGCAAATGAAAAACCTCAGGAGACAATGGATCGGATCCTTGAATTTTCTATAAAAATTCTAGAAAAATCTTTGCAAAGCGAAAATGCTTTTATCCGAAGTGCTGCTGCGCGCGCTGCAGGGGAATCAGAATATTCTGGGCTTATTCCTTTACTAAAAAAAGCAGCCAAGGATTCATATCACACAACGCGATTATTTGCTTTGCAAGGAATAAAGAAAATTTCATTGAATGAAGCTCGAACTTTGTCTATTGATATGAGCAAAGATCTTAATGTGTGGGTTCGTGGTGCTGCGATTGAAATGTTAGGAGAACTAGGCGATGGAACATCAGGGAGTATTATTCAATCGCATCTGAAATCACCAGATCGGACAGTGCGTTACGCTGCTGCAGGAGCACTATTCAAATTGGGAGATGAAAGCCAATTGGATATTCTTTTAGACGGACTCAAGGGAGGGAGCTCCATAGACCGTTATCAGGCTATAGGTTACCTTGGAAAGTTAAATGATAAAAAGTTAACTCCCTATTTAGAGGACCTTCTAAGTGGAAACGAGGATGAGGTTATATTTTACAGCTTAAAAGCAATTGGCAAAAAAGCAGACCAGGACATGCTGCCTCGGTTACTAAACTTAATGAAACACGTCAATCCTTCCCTGAGATACCAGTCAGCGCTTACTCTTGGTGAATTAAAAGGAGATTCCGGGCTTGATGCACTTCGTTCACTTTGTTCTGACGAAAATGCAATGGTACGTTTATCAGCAGCGGTGGCTTTAGTTCGGAAAAAAAGCGATTACTGTCATGAAATATTTTCAGTTATGATTAAAGATGCTGATTACGGAATACGTAGTTCTACTGCGAGAATGCTGGGGGAGCTGGAGATCCAAAACCGAGAGCAGTTACTTTTAATGGCACTTATGGATAAGAATATCAGAGTTCGTACTTCAGCTACAAGAGCTGTTGGTATGATGGGTGGGCCTAGAGCATTTCCTTTATTATTGAGTAAGCTGGAAGACTCTCAAGAAGTAGTGAGAACTTACGCGGCAGGTAATATCATCAAGCTTATGAAACAGTGATGTTAAGAGTCATATCGATAGTCAGTTTTATTAGAGTTTGTTGGGCCTTAGGAAGTTTGATTTTTATTTATATAAAAAGATATATGCTTAAATATTTTTTCAAACGACTATTGCATGGTATTCCGGTTTTGTTTGCGGTGTCTAC
>JABGTQ010000271.1 GCA_018647025.1 Nitrospina sp.
CTCAAATGCAGGAAAGCTCTTTCAAAAAATCGCTGCCACTACGCTTAATGACGTGGCTACAAATAAAGATATTAACTTATTTATTAATACCTTTCGCAATACGAAGGTTAGATCACAAGATGAAGTCACAAACTCCAAAGCCTACGTACAAGAGCTTATCGGATGGATCGAAAGTCGTTATAACACCGAAATCGAAAGGCTTAAGAGCAATGCTGGGAAGGATAGGAAGGAACAAGCAAAACTGGCAGCCTTAGAATTCTTCTCAGATGAGAACAAAGATGGCCTTATAAGTATGATTGATATGCAGAATGAATTAGTAATAGCTAAGAAAATGCTATTAAAGCATCTGGACAGTATGGATAGTATAAATACATTTATAAAGACTAAAGACGGTTTTAGGGTAACAGGAGCTGAAGGCTATGTTGCTATAGATCATTTAACGAACGGTGCAGTTAAAATTGTAGATAGGATGGAATTTTCCTATAATAACTTTAGCAAAGACATAATAAAAGGATGGGAGTCTGAATCACGATGATTACAATAAAAGAATTAAGAGAAGCTTATACTAGAGCAGATCAAAAGAAAACTGATGCTCATAATAGAAAAATCGATAAAGCTGAAAGAGGTTCCCAACCCAAAATTAAAAGTGGACCAGTATCAAAAGCACATCAAGCAGTAGCAAAGACTAAAGCTGAATGGGATAAGATACGTAAACAAACTCAGGCAGGTAATGAGAAACTTTTAATGAAACGTATGACACCTGCTCAGAAAAAAGCTTATATTAAAAATAAAAAAAACAAGGATTGGGAATTCGATTATGCCATGGCACAAATTGGTATAGATACAGGAGCAAGAATAAAATGAAATTAATAGAAAGAATAGTTAAAGAACATACTGAACCTCAGGCAATAAACGAAGCTCGTAAGACTCGAGCTGAATACTATCAAGACTATAGGAATGATAAGCATTATTCGCCTTTAATAACGGCGGCAGAATATGTTGTAATTGCTGGTAAAGGCAAAACTACTGTTGAAGTTCCATGGGATGCTTATAATGATAAAAACAAAGATCAGAATAAGCGTAAACATAAATTCCTTAAAAACCAATTTGGTATCGATATTACAGGTGAACATTATGATGCTGAACAAGGTAAAAAAATAAAGAACCTTTATAATAAAAATGGTTGGGCTAAGGATATAAAAGATACAAGCTTTGAGAGCCACGTGCGTGATAATTCCGATTTTGAAAAAACTCCCGACTTCTTTCTAATTATTGATGGTGAAGCTTTATTATCATTGAACCATTATGGACGTCCTGATTATGGTTCCGGCCCAGAGTACGATTTTGAAAAACTATTCGATAGACCACCAGAGGCAAAAGATCGAGAGTGGATCGAAACTTGGAGAAAGCTTGGGGTTAAAAGAGATCAAACCGAATGGAGGAAACATAGTGGGAATGATGACCCTGAGGGTAAGCGCGCTATCCCCTCGGAATCAGGATTTGCCGGTGAAAAATATTATAAATTTACCAAAGAAATTCATCCGGTGGATTATGATCCAAGACCAATAATAACAGTTCGTACTACAAAATTTGGTAACGGCGATGATGTTATGGCAAAAATAACTGGTGAAAGACGAGATATAATGGATTTTTTATCTAGCGAAGAGTATAAAACTGATTCTTATGTACCAAGTAGAGATCCAGGTTGGCGTTATCTCGGGTCTTTCCCAGCAAAAATTCAAAAACAATTAAAAATGAAAGTTTACAAAAAAAATAGTAAACAATTCAAAGATTGGAGAGCAAATAAAATTTCATACACAGAGTTACAAAAATGAAATCATTAAAACAAATAATGATCGAAGCTAGTACTGACATTAATCCAGAATGGACTGCAGCGTTTGATCGTAAAGTTAAAGCCAAAGTGGATATGCGTGATTGGATGAACGTTACTAAGACGTATATATCTAAGCGTGATTTGGGTGCAGTTCCATTAGAAGGAATATATCCTAAGAATGCTAAAAAATCAGGTATTCGCCAAGGGAGATTTGTTATGCATGATGTACAATCAAAATACATTGTACATAAAAAATCAAATGCTACAGAGGTTATTACTTATGGAGATTTAGGTAAAGAACTAGTAGTTGCAATTATTAAAATGAATGTAGATCCAGAATTTAATAGGAATGC
>JABGTQ010000272.1 GCA_018647025.1 Nitrospina sp.
GTTACCATAATATCAGGCCTAATTATCCCCGGTAAATCGCCACGTATTCGCTTCATTCTCGAATAGGCTATTAAATCATCGGGTTTCCCAGCATCTAGATATTGCGCAAACCAAGAAGGAATTTTCCCTTTCACACTATCCGCATAAAGTCTGTTTAGGGCTGTATTAAATTTCAGGAGGTGAGAACCAAGATCTTCAAAAAATGAAATTTCGTCAGATGAAAGATAGTAAGGCTCAGGAGATACTCGCCAGCTTGGTGACCCTTTCTCAGCTTCGACCTCGTTAGAAAAAAGGTTCGACTTAACAAGGTAAGATTCTATTTCTAAGCAAATATCTTCCGGTTTGGTAATCATTCAAGAATAATTTAAGAAATGTTTGACAAAAAAATCATTTTTTTAAAAAACTTAATCCCTAAAATATCAAATCCTCACATTGACCACAATGTCTTAAAACATCTAACGCTAACAATCTTTCGCTCAGTCTACCACCTAGCGAAACCTGTGCAAAACAGTTGTATTAATTAATACAAATCAACTATTATAATAATGTTTAGTAAAGTTAATGTTCGCTTAAAAAAATCATTACTTTTATAAGTCAACTTGATGGAGTCTGAAAAAAAAATTTCTGGGAAAAGTCCAATTATTCCGTTATTTCCGCTGCCTACGACTGTATTTTACCCAAATACTTCCCTGCCTCTTCATATTTTTGAGCCACGATATCGCAACATGGTCGAGGACACGCTCAATGGTAAAGGAGAAATTGGCATAATTCTCCTAAAGCCTGGGTGGGAAAGTGATTATCAAGGGGCCCCTGAAATAATGACTACCGGTTGCGTTGGGAAAATCGAACGACATTCCAAGTTACCCGAAGGTAAATATAATATATTACTTTCTGGACTCTATAGATTTCGCATTCTCAATGAAATAAGAGGAAAGATTTACCGACAAGCTGAAGTGGAGTTTTTAAAAGAAATTAATGACCAAGACCTGACTACTGAAACCTCCCCTATCAAAGAACAGCTAATTAGAGTTATGCAACTATATTTAAAAAACATTCCCGACGGAACAAAGATCGAACAAACACTCGATCTAGAAAACTGCAGGAAGTTAACTGAGTTTGTTGATAAGCTTACCCATCAATTCGATCTTCCTGTAAATAAAATGCAAGAGTTTCTAGAACAACAAGATGTTCAAAAAAGAGCCAACTCACTCCATTCTCTAATTGAGTTCAAAAACCAGTTAATACAAATTTCAAAAAACATGAAAGACAAAAAAGTTGACTTTAGCATGAACTAAAAACAAAAAATTACTTATCCCCCAAAAACTAAATTCTTTTTAGCTTTAACGATTTTCCAGATCTGTAATATAAGCAAACAGGCATTGCCCACTATAACTACAAACCAAAGACCGAGTTCAATTTCATCTGCTAATGAAAAAAAAACTAACAACATATTGTTAGTACATAAGCACAACGGACTTATTAAAGTAAGAAAGACCTTATCTCCATACCAATTTTTTTCCGATAGTTTTTGAGGTTTTTTAGACCCCAATCTTTTACTTAAACGATCAAACCACTCAATAGTTTTATCCTGCCACCCGTACAAAAGAATATGGGCGCGATGCAAAAAATAAACTAACATTGAAAGATCGCCTCTATCGTAAGCCTCGTTTTCCTCTTCGGTAATATCTTCATCTACACGATTGTAAAGGTAGGTCCCAGAAATGGCGGTATACTTAACCAAATAATAAACAAAATACGAGCATTGCATTAGGCAGCTTAAGAAAGCAAGTCCTCCTAGACACCAATATAAAGAGTTGTTTGTCTCATCGACTAGTCTTAAAGTCAAAACAAGGTATACTAGAAAACCAACCATAAAATCCGTCAGTGAATCAAGAAATCTTCCCAAACGTGAAGTCTCCCCTCTTACCCGCGCTAGATTTCCATCAACATTATCTAAAAATATTTTCAAATACAAAAACAATGCACCCCACATTAACCCAGCACTCGTATCAATCATGTAAAATCGGACTGAAACAAGTCCAGCAATTAGAGAGATAATTGTAATATGTGTCGGTGTAATAGGTAGGGGGTATAAAAACTTAACAACCCATCGGTTGGGGAAATACCAAAAATCGTTAATATCTAAAAAACGTGCTCCTGGTGGAAGCTTACTCATCTTCTCAATATCAAAAGACATTTTAAAGTGAATCTTTCAAAATTGAATTTAATGTTTGTAAAGATAGATAGCGATTTTCATCAAAAAGAGCTCCCGCTTAGCAAATTCCGCAAATCTTACAAACCGCAGTGTCGCATACAGGTGTGACACCCTCTTTTAATCCCCGTTGGTAATCGCTCCACAGAAAATCATTTTTGTACCCATGATCAACAATATCCCACGGCAAAATATCATTTTTCTCATATTGCCTATAAACAAAAGAATCCGGAGAAGGACTACTTTCTGCTAATGCTTTTTTTGCATCATGACCGTTGGCAAGATAGGTTTTAAAAAACGACAAAACCCTGCGATCCCCGCGAGACAAATACGTTTGCAAGTAAGCTTCGTTTGGAGAACCAAAACTCATTTTTATATGAGGTAGTCGTCCTAGAGCTTTACGCACTTTCATGAACTTTTTTTTCAAGCTTTGCACTGATTCCATCGGATGCCACTGAAAAGGTGTTCCCGGTTTTGGTATGAGTGGACTTAGACCAATCGTCACCTGTCCAATATTTCCTCGTTGACTGCAACTGGCAACATATG
The DNA here is from genome assembly GCA_018647025.1 of Nitrospina sp. Lineage (GTDB taxonomy): Bacteria > Nitrospinota > Nitrospinia > Nitrospinales > VA-1 > Nitromaritima. The sequence goes on from JABGTQ010000272.1 coordinate 2,759, forward strand.
TTTTCATCACCCGCTCGACCAAGGCAATAAAGTGGTCAATATCCTCGTCCGTCTCACCAGGTAAGCCGATAATAGAATAAATTTTTAAATGGAGAATACCCTTCTCCGTCAGGAATTGGCATTTTTCTACAATGGCATCATCTGTCGCTTGCTTATTAATTACTCGACGCATTCTCTCCGACGGACCATCTACCGCCACTGTTAAAGTTTTTTGCCCGCTTTTCTGAATTAAATCAACCAGCTCGTCGGTTAGAGTTTCCAGCCTTAAAGAAGAAAACGATAATTTCTTTCCATCTTCTACAATTTTTCGAGCTAACGGTAAAATATCAGGATGGTCAGTGACTGATGGCCCCACAAGACCTACTGTCGAAACTGACTTTCCCTGCCCCGCCAACACATTTTCTAGTGAACGATAAGTAAGGTTCAAGTCAGGCAGACGGGGAGGACGATAAATAAATCCAGCCGTACAAAATCGGCACGCCCAAATGCATCCACGAGTTACCTCCATTAAAGACATATCTTTAAAGGTAGAAACTTCATCATGCAACACTGAGTGCGTGCATAAATCCGGAGAACCTTCCTTTACCCATTGCCTTTCCACTCTCTCAACAATTTCTGGTTCGGCTTTAAATTCAACCATCCTGTCTTCCTGATACTCCTGATGGTAAAATTGAGGGACATAGATACCTGGAATTTTTGCAGCGGGCTCCAATAAATCGCGTGGATCATTAAATTCATTTTCACTGAATAATTTAAAAAATGGTTCCGCAAGCCCTTCACCTTCTCCAATAAAAAAAGCATCGATACAATCGGCCAAGGGCTCTGGGTTGATAAAAACTGCAGATCCCCCAGCAAGAACCAAGGGATGCAAGTCACTACGTTCTTTTCGCTCTAGAGGGATATCAAAGTATTTTAGAATAAGGGCGGCATTTAAATAATCGGGCTCGAATGAAATAGAAAATGCAATGACATCAAAACGATCTAAAGACCAGTTCCATTCGTGAGATAACATCGAAGGGGGATCAAGCTCTAAAACATCTGAAGTCCAACCTATAGGAAGGCTATAATGATCACATTCCACTCCAGAAATCTGGTTTAACAAAGTATGTACTCGTTGAAACCCTAGGTTTGCCAAAGCAACATCTTTGGAGTTTGGATAAACTAGCAAAACTCGAACTGAATCAACGCAATAAGCTGGTGTCTCGATTTGAAGGGTGCTATTGGTTTCAATCATTTTAATTTTTTTGCATAATGAGTTTGATCTATAATGCTTCAGTGTATAGAAATAAAACCATATCCCCAACAATAAATGAAGAAAACTTCTTTAAAATCCACTCTCGATGATAATCGAATGAAGTCCTATCTTCAAAGAATAGCAACCGGACCTAAAATGAGTAAAAATCTTACTGAGCTGGAGGCAGAAGATGCACTAACCCTAATATTAAAAGAAAAAGTCTCCAAAGTAAAATCAGGTGTATTTTTGATTGCAGCTAGAATGAAGCTGGAAACGTTGGAAGAAAATATTGGCTATTGGAAGGCCTTGGATAAAACTACCGTTCAATATCCAGTTAAACTCAGTCGGTTGTTGCAAATTGCCGACCCTTTCGATGGTTTCAATCGCGTTCCATATTTTGGTTTTTATACCATACCAGTACTTGCTGCAATGGGGTTACCTACCTATGGGCATTCAGCCCCATCATTACCACCAAAGTTTGGAATAACTTTCGAAGATATTCTTTGCAAACAATATGGAGTTAACTCTCAAGGCAACCACAGACAGCGGATAGAACTAATTAACCAGTTTCAATTTGGATACATCAACACGCAAGAAGCGCATCCCCTTCTTGAAAATTTACGTGAGTTACGCACAGAAATTGTTAAACGAACTACGCTTTCAACTATGGAAAAAATGCTGATGCCTTTACAGGCTGAAGAAAATTATCTTGCCACAAGTTATTTTCATCGTGGATATGAAACCTCAATGATCGAAGCGGCTAAGTTGAGCAAATTTAATCTTACCCTGGTAGGGAACGGCGCTGAAGGAACGACGCTTTATGGCGTCCATAAACCCGCTAAAGTTTTTATTTCATCTGGAAAAGAAAAGACTGATGAGGTCCTCTGCCAACTCGGCACAATGTTTTCTAAAGAAACCAGCGCTGAGATTGAAGCGGCCTACCAAACCTTAAAATTAGAAGAGTATGACTTGCCAAAATTCGCTGGGTGGGGGGAATCTGCTCTCAAAAGTGGAACTGGGACTGCTACTCCCCTTATCGCCTGCCAAGCAGCTGTTCTATTTCATTTATGTGGCTTCGGTCTTTCATACCAGGAAGGTTACGATACAGCAAAGAAATTATTAGAAGAGGGGACCTGCTACAAAAAGCTCATGGAATACATAGACAGTTTATTCTAATCATTAAAAATTACAATCTTGTTTTCGAATTAGCATCCAATAACGGCTTCAGGTACTCCCAAATCGTTTGCACCACAATTGAATAGCCAGACCCTAAGGGATGGATTCCGTCAGATTGAGTATGTTCTCTTACCCCTGCAACATCTTCCAAAAAAAAGGGAACCAATGGCAACTTGTATTTTTCTGCTAAACGAAAAAAAGTTTTCTCAAACTCAACGGTATATTCTTCACCATAATTTGGCGGGGCCTTCATTCCTGTCAATAATACTTTTGCACCACTCTCTTCACAAATAATAATAATTTTTTCTAAATTAGACTCCATCTCTTGAAGTGAAAGTCCACGCAATCCATCATTTGCCCCCAATTCCAGAATAACAATTTCAGGATTATTTTTCATCAACCACTTAATACGCCGAACACCACCTGCTGTAGTATCTCCGCTCACACCGGCATTAACGACTTTGTGTGTGTAGCCATTTTTAATGAGTATATTCTGAAGCCTTGCAGGGTAGCTCTCAGTATCCGGCACTCCAAATCCTGCAGTAAGGCTATCCCCAAAAGCAAGTATCACGGGAGAAGACCCTCCGACCAAATTAGCAGGAAAAAATAAAAACAAAACCCATATAAGAAAAACCATAAGGGTGTTAAAATTTTTGTAAGTCGTAAACACATAACGTTTATTCATATTTTCTAAAAACAACCACCGAAGGCTTTACTGTGATTCAAATCAACGGACTTAACAAATCCCTCTTTGGAGGCGGACACAAGGTAAATATTCTAAATGGAATCGACCTTGTTATTCCCAGTGGACAATTTGTAGCCATTACCGGAGTTTCTGGAAGTGGCAAAACTACACTCCTTAGTCTCATCGCTGGATTAGACGAACCTACCGGAGGAAATATTACAATCGATGGACAGGATATCACGAAACTCAGTGAAGATGAACTCGCCGAGTTACGGAGCCAGCACTTTGGATTTATTTTTCAGAACTTTAATCTCATACCAACATTGACTGCGCTCGAAAACGTTACACTTTCAGCAGAGCTCAATGGATCCAATGGAACACAAAAAAAATCTACCGAACTCCTCAGCCTTGTAGGGCTTGAAAACCGTAACCATCATTACCCCGCACAACTTTCCGGAGGAGAGCAGCAACGACTTTCTCTTGCGCGAGCATTCATCAATGAGCCTACTATTGTATTAGCCGATGAACCAACTGGAAACCTTGACTCAGAAAACAGCAAACGCATTCTCGATCTGATGACTGATCTCCATCGCAATAAGAAGTCCACTATCGCACTTGTAACACATGAACCGGACGTCGCAAATAAAGCAGAGCGTATCATCGTTCTGGACGATGGAAAAATAATTAAAGACTCATTGCCCGCTTAATATAATGATTAAAAATAAATTTTCATTACTAAAATTATTCTCATTAGCTTTCGCTGAATCACGAGGCGCATGGCGTAGATTTATATTTTTTATAGTATGTATTGCCATAGGTGTCGGAGCCGTAATGACCGTCAAGAGTTTCTCTTCCTTAATCGATACAGCTATTCAAGGAGAGTCAAA
>JABGTQ010000273.1 GCA_018647025.1 Nitrospina sp.
TTAATGCTTTTCTTACACTGGCTAACTGCCTCTATCGGCATTTGTTTTGGTTACCACAGATATCTTACCCACAGGGGAATGGACCTCCCGCAATGGGTAGCAAATATAATTGTATTTTGTGGATCGCTAGCTTGCCAGAATGGGCCGATTAAATGGGTAGCCCATCATCGAATGCATCATGCAGGATCAGATACAGAACGAGACCCGCATAGCGCAAAAAATAGTCTCTGGTGGGCACATCTTGGATGGATGCTCTATAAACATCCAGAGTTTGACGATGACAAAACGATTCAAAATTACACGAAGGATATTTCAGATAATAAGTTCTATCAATTTCTAGAAAAAAATTATATTAAAAATCAGTTTGTCCTTGGCTTTATTTTCCTTGCAATAGGAGGACTCCCTTGGGTTGTCTGGGGAATATTTTTGCGGATCGTACTGGTTTATCATGGTACTTGGTTTGTTAATAGTGCCGCCCATGCTTTTGGCTATAAAAACTTCAAACTAGAGAATGACCTTTCTACTAATTGCTGGTGGGTAGCTATCCTGGCCTATGGTGAAGGCTGGCATAACAATCACCATGCTTTTCCAAAATCGGCCCAGCATGGCCTTCGTCCTATGGAAATAGATTTAACCTGGATGGCTATCTGGACTCTCAAAAAAATAGGACTGGCAAAAAATATTCGAGTTGCCAAAGTAAAACGATCACAAAGTGCCACTTCGATTGATTCAGCTTTTGAAGGTGAAATAATTAAGCAAGCTGCTTAATTTCATTACTTCCCTTCACCCCTATACTTGGGTATTTTGCTTTTATATTCATATTAAAGTTATGCAGATTATTCCTCGAATATAAACTCAATATGATAACCGGAGTATTTTCTTAAATTGATTACTCGGTTTTTAAATATTAAGTACTGCCCCTTGATCCCTGTAAGCTTTTCAGTGAACTCCCCTTCCTTATCCAGATTGTGACTTGATATTTTTACTGGGACAGAGTGTATAGGATAAGTAAAGGACTGAACCTTTTCCTTATATAAAGCATATTGCTTTAGGTCTTCAGGAATACACTTAATCATTTCACTCCTCATAAAAGAAAAATCAACATCTTCTATTTGTCCCAAAAGCATTTTTCTCCAGTTTGTTTTATCAGAAATATTTTTAGCCAAGGCTATCTCAATATGGCCTGATAAAATTCTGCGAGGGACTTTAGCAATGATTAATGCTTTTATCGCTCCCTGATCAATCCAACGACTTGGAATATTATAATGGCGAGTTATGCCAACTTTTACCCCAGATGTCTGTGATAGGTAAACGTAATGATCTATATTGCAGTATTTTTCATAAAACTCTCGATCCGCATCATTTCCTTTATCATGTTGACATTTTTCTGGGCGCACCGAACAAATATCATTTTCCGGTAAATCTCTTGTACAAGGAAAACAATACCCATCACTATAAGTTTTCTTAATTCGACGACCACATTCAACACATGTTATTTTGCCAGTATATCTGATAGTTACAGTTTGACCCACTTTGGATGTCAAAGGATACGAATCTTCACCTAAGTTCAAAAAATATTGAATCGGAGCACCTTCCTTATGAGTCATTTTGCTCAACTGACCACTAATCATTTTTGGCATCGAATCGAAGTTTCCTCTTTATCAAAAATATTAATTGGGAGACGATCTTTTTGAAGTGAAATGATATAAAGCAAATAGAGCCACAGTGACTGCAAAAATCAAAGTAAAGAATTCAAAAACAAGAAAAGAAAGACAAAATAAAACCAAGTAGAATAATATTTTAGAAGCCTCAGTTTTCCAACCGACCATAGTATTCACTCACTCATATAAAATTTAATAATAAAAATATACCGCTGTCAAATAACAGTGCTAGAGAAAACAATAAATCAAAATACTTTATTAACCACCCATAACAGCCAGCCAGTCTTCTAAACTCTTAATTTGCAAATAAGAATTTGTTTCTCGAACGTCCCCCATGGGTGCAAAAGGTTTCCCACCATAATTATGCCCCGGATAAAGCACCACCTCATCTTGAATTTTCGCTAGACGTCGTGTCAAGGTGTCATACATAACCTCACTATCACCGCCTGGCAAATCAACACGACCACATCCTTGCAAAAACAAAGTGTCTCCAGCAACTAGAGAATTCCCCACTCGGAAACACTGAGAACCTGGAGTATGCCCCGGAGTATGCATAAAAGTAATGTCTATGGACCCAATGCTGAGAACTTCTTCACTGTCAGTCAAACGTAGATCTGAATCCGAAAGGCCGGTCACCTGCTTTAGCCCATCAGCTTCATGCTTATTTACATAAACAGGGGAAGAGCTCTTTTCCATCAATTCGGCAAGTCCTTTAATATTCATCCCAAAAATACTGCCACCGACATGATCAGGGTGATAATGAGTAACAAGAGAACCTATTAACTGCATTTCCTCAGCTTCAATTACATTCAGGATTCCATCTATATCCCATGCCGGGTCAATAATCACACATTCCCTGGTATTTTTATCTCCAATGATATAAATAAAATTTGCCATTTGTTTAGCAGAAGAATCAGACTTACCAATGTCAACTCCTGACAATAATTGTTTAAAAAATAATGGGCTTTCCTCGGGCACAAGTTCACTCCTTTCATAATCATGTATTACAAGTTTTTAATCTCTCGATTGTCATTTGTCTATTTAATCAATATGGGCATAATCCTTTGTTAGTATTTTTAAATCTTCAACAAACTGGGCGGATTTTTTAAATGGCTTAACATCTAAGATATCATCTAGGAGCTTTTTAACATAATTTGCCCCACTTCCCTTATTGTAAAATGGAAACCTAATATAAAATTCCAGACTCTTTCGTAACTTCTCGATATTTAGGGGATCAAACCTCAATAGGTTAGGAAAAAATAACGCCGACTCAAGGGATAACGGATCAAAAAATCTTGTATTTTCCTTTATTTCTAGTTCCCATAAAAATTTATCCAAATCTTTTCGATATTTAGAATGGTAGCCAAACACATAAGTTTGCTTCGTCTCAGAAAATCCTTCATTAATATTTAGTTTCGGCATTCTGATTGTTTGAATAACCTTCCTACTAGAGATATCAATTGTTTCATGACTCATTAAATTCTCGTTCAGAGGATCGAAAATCTTTATCTCTTTTGTTACTATCTTTCCATCGCGCTCGAGAATTATTCGCCTCAAAAGAATTTTTTTACCTGTAGAAGGATCGATATTTGTCCGAGAAATATAATAATTTCCTTTATAACTAGAAGCTAGGATTTCTTCTTTATCATTTTTTAAATTTACCGGAGAAACATCTAATTCTGGAAATAATAAATTAAATTGGCTGGCTACACTATTTACATCTAATAATTCTTTTAGATTATAAGCCAGATGCCATCGATTTAAATCTTGATAGTTTTTGAGGAGTTTTAATTTTTTAAATAATATTTGCGCCACCAAGCTAGCTCCTCGAGTGTTTAAATGGCGATCTTTTCTTGAAACAATAAAGTCATCCTCATTTTTTCCCTCAAACCCTTCTTTATAAAGATCTACACAAAAAATATTTCGACTGTCACAGTATTTTTTTAATTTTGTATGGGCAAATAAAAACGGATAGTTTTCTTTTAACTGAAACATTATTGGAATGACGGATATCATGAAGTGAATATTTTTCATTCGAGCAGTATGGGATAGCGTGTCTAAATAAATTTCTTCCATATCCCAACTTCTTGACTGATAAGAAAAACGTCGGCAATCCTCGTATGAAGATTTTAATTTAATTTGTTCCAACATTCTATTTATACGGAACTTAATAAAATGGTATAGAAATGAACGATTAAACAAGGTCACTAAAGGTCCTACTTCTGGAACAAGTTCCCAATCCTTGCTATTGCAGTCTAAAAAATGCGATGGCGGTAAATCATTATGAAAGAAGTTCAAAAGGATTAAGTCTGGTTGATAGAGAAAACCCTTTTTATATATAAATTGAAGCTGCTCAACAGTACTCCAACCCGGTCTAGCAAAACTTAAAACTTCAAATTGTGGACGTTCCATCCCTTGGTTGAGAAATTTTTCTAGTAGTTTAGGAAATGTATCCTCAAGACTTTCTATACCATGACCAAACGTTTGAGAATCTCCAACAGCCAAAATTCTAAATTTACCACGTGGTTTGGCAGTGGGGTAATCTCTGTCACGGAAACCCTCCCGGTTATATTGGATAAATTGTTTTACCCAGTCCTTATCAATTTCTTTTTCAGTAGGCACTAGGAAGCGTGTTCCCACTTCCAGCACGATTCCTAAAACCGCAAAAGTGAACCCCAAAATAAACAAATTAACTCCTAATCGTTTCATTAATTCCAAGATCTCCCTTTAATAAAATATTCTAAACAATGCAGAGTATTTAATATTTTTTCCTTTATATTTTAATAAGGTTTTCCCAATTCGCTAAATTTGACAAGACAATTATGCTAAAATCTTCTTTGATTTTATTTCAATAGTCACAAAGCCTATTCCCTTGTAAGCCATCGAAGCTACTTTGTGATTTTCTAGATGCCCACTAGCAGACTATGAGAAAGCTAGGTTTACTAGCTTTTGTTAATAAGTATTTTTGTCCTATATCATGTTGCATTAACTGATTTTTTTATACTAATTCACAACCACCGTGAAATATTTTTTAACCTTTTACCATACATTACGATTTTGGATCTTAATAATAAGCTTATCTATCACCCTTGGGACTGTAGCTGTTTTTTTAGGGATTTTTGATAAAAGCGGAAATCAGTCTCATAAAATAGCTGCTTTATGGAGCAGATTGATCTGTCGATGGAATGGCATTAAAGTTAAGATTACTGGAGCAGAAAATATTTTGGTTGATAAGCCGCAAATTTTTATAGCTAACCATCAAGGTTACTATGATATTTTTGCCTTAGCTGGGTATTTGTCCGTTCAGCTTCGATGGGTTTCAAAATCAATCTTATTTCGAATTCCCTTTATGGGTTGGGCAATGAAAGCATCGGGTTACATTCCTGTTAAAAGAAATAACAGAAAACAATCTTATCAAGCCTTTCTAAACACCCTCGAAGCTATCAAAGCAGGCAGCTCTATTGTTGTTTTCCCTGAAGGAACTAGATCTAAAGATGGGAGTATTGGAGTTTTTAAAAAAGGGAGCCAACTTCTAGCTGAACGTGCCAAAGTACCGGTAGTTCCAGTAACAATTGTAGGAACCCGGGATATTATTCGCAAAGGGAGTATTCTTATATATCCAAATGTAGTCCGAATTATTATTTCTCCTTATGTGACTATAGATGGAGATAACAAAAAAAAAGGTGGGGAAATACTTCAAGATATTCGTAAGACAATTTGCAGTAACTTTAAACCCGAATAAGACTAGTTTAAAGATAAAGTAAACCATAAGGTCAAGGAACTCTTGCAGAGTTTCTTGACCTTATGCAGTAATTCCGTGTTGTAGGTTAATTCTTTTCTTTCTGAATAAAATCCCAAACTTCTCTTGGATGCTCCCTAAGGTCTTCAATATTTCTCCATACCTTACGAATCATTCCTGTTTTATCGATCACAAAAGTAGAGCGCTCAATTACCTTTACGATTTGTCCAAGATCATCTTCTTCCTTAATCACACCATACAAGTCGGTGATTTTTTTATACTCATCTGCGAGTAAAGTAAAACCCATCTGATAAACTTCAATAAACTGTTGATGAGAATTCACTCCATTCCAACTGCAACCCAACAACTCAACTTCACGAGTCTTAAACTTTCTATTCCATTCGTTGAAACTTACCATCAACCGAGTATCTTCAGGACTACTGTCTTGGGAATAAAAACACAGAACAACCCATTTTTTATCCTGAAAATCCTTTAGCTTAACCATAACCTTTTCCTCTGCGGAAGGGCTACTTGCACCTGCTTTATATCCATAAACAGCCGGCAAATCAAAACCGGGCGCACGGTCACCTGTTTCTAGAGCACCTGACATGAATAACCTCAACTTAAAAAGTTAACAAAAATTACTCGCCAAAGGCTGTTTTTAACAATGGTTCTACTTCACCCTTAGCCTCCATTTCATCCAAAATATCGGTGTCTCCGTAAAACTTCCCATCAATAAAAACCTTAGGTAATGTTGGCCAATTTGTCATTTTGCTCAAAGCTTCTCGTTTATTCATATTCTCCAAAACATTCACTACTTCAAACGGATGTCCATATTTGTTAAAAAACTGTACTGTTTCTGCAGTGAAACCGCATTGTGGCGCAGATTTAGTGCCTTTACCGTAAATCAAAATTTTGTTATTCGCTATTTCTTCTTTAATTTCATCATCGATCGAAGACATTTTTTAAAAACTCCTATTTAAGAATAAAGATTAATATTTTCAATAAAAACCTAACAATATATTATTTCTAAGCAGGTACCGCCGTTTTTATTTCTGCGGCATGGACTCTACCATCCTGCATCGCTGGATTCAATACAGCTTGAACGGCCCGATGTCGTGACATAAGATCCATAGGCTCGAATGTAGCGGATGTTACATGGATTATAAAATGATCCTTCATCCCTGTCTTATCAAGTATTTCAACCTCGGCGTCAGGTATAGACGCCTTCACTAAAGCTGCTAAATCTGGAATACTAATCATAGAACTCTAAAACCCCCCATTAGATGTTGGACTATTAAATATGTTGCAGTTTATTCGATTCCATACTTTGTGAAAAGGTTTAAATTTTTCATTTTATAAGCACTAAGCCAGTAATCATTCATCAAGGACTTCATTAATTATTTTCAACGATAAGGGTGTACTATCAATGTGATTCTAAGTAATCACTATAAATTATTTTTATTTTTAGTATAATTAAAGAATCTTAATTGCAATTTAAGCTCTCTAAAGTGCTATAATAGCAAAATAAACAGTATTTCACCCTTGGAGGAACAAATGGCGGTTACGCAGGAGTTTATTAAGGTTTCAATGATTGCCAAAGACGAAGTGAGAAAATTAATTGCAGCTGAGAATAATCCGGAAATCGGTCTTCGCCTTGGTGTCAAGGGGGGTGGATGTTCTGGTCTGTCTTACGATCTCGCGTTCACTCCCACAGAAAAAGGAGATACCGTGATTGATCATGAGGGCTTCAAAGTTTTCATGGACGCCAAAAGTCTCATTTACTTAAAGGGCATGATGCTAGACTACAAAGGTGGGCTTGATGGCAAAGGTTTTGTTTTTGTAAACCCTAACGCAACCTCAACTTGTGGCTGCGGAGAATCTTTCTCTATTACCTGACCAATCGGCAAAGTTGCCAATCCTTATTTGAAAACCACTCTCTCTTCTCAGGAAAGCTACAGTTGTCTGCGGGAAAACGCTGGCTATTTTTTTCTAGATGACTTCTGTCTCATCTCAGCAAAAGGATCAGATCTTTTCAGCTATCTCCAAACCCAAACAACCAACGATGTAAACGAACTTAAA
>JABGTQ010000274.1 GCA_018647025.1 Nitrospina sp.
CTCGCCCGACTCAGGCCCTATGCATATCGGTTTTGCTCTAAAAGTACCTACAATATCTTTATTTTGGTCAATAGGTAGTCAAAACACAATCCGCAACGAATTGAATGGATCAAAATATTGCGGTCCACTTGAAATAGATAAAAGCTTAAGCACTGTGCTATATGGTAATTTTAAGGGAGAAAAAAAAGGATACGGCCCTGGGCACTTGCATTTAAATCCAATTTTAGTCTCTGAGGTCTGGGAAAAGGTTCTGGATTTCTTGAACATGAGAAAATAGGACCCAGAGCATTATCTTCATCAGGTTTTGAAGCAAAACAGAGTCTGTTCGTAATGTTTTTTATAATTTATATCCCTATCATACAAACTCATTACTATACCTTCAAGGAAGCAAGCACGTTTGATAAATTACCAAGCCAGTAAAACTTGTGGAGAAGGTTTATTTTGGGCGAGATTTTAATTTGTGCTCCGAAGGAGATATGAAATGTCCCGGAGGATGAAATCCTTTGGAAACAGTACAGTTTGGATAAATCCAGTTGTCTTTACCTATTAAAGTGCCAGGCGATAACACTGCGTTACAGCCGATTTCGACGTTGTCACCTATAACTGAACCAAGCTTGGAAAGCCCGGTTGCAATTAGCTTATTTTCTATAGATATTTCAATATCGTTGATAGTATCGTTCATCTTTTCTTGTAAACCGCGAAACTGAACATTGGCAAGTCGTGAGCCCGCTCCCATATTGACATAACTTCCTAGAATGCTATCACCGATGTAATTGAAATGACCCGCTTCCACATAATTCATGAGTAGGGCATTTTTAATTTCCGTGCAGTGACCTATCACACAATTATTTCCTACTATGACATTACCTCTTATGTATGATCCCTGACGGATGTCATTATTTTTTCCTATGACCGATGGGCCTTTGATGATAGCTGTAGGCTCTAAAGTAGTCCCGCTGTCAATCTTAATTTTAAGGTCGTGGGATATGATAGAAGTTTCGAGTTTAATCCAACCTTTAACAATAATTCCTTTAACGGAACTACTTCTATCAATTGTAAGGCCCGAAACTGATTCAATAGGGTTACCTGTGGCGTCTTCTGCTAATATCTTAGCGATAATTTTATTGAGGTTTTTAAGGGGGTCCCAAACTTGTTTGATATTTTGGAAAATGCCATTATGTGTAAATTTTTCTAGTAGTGGGAAATAGGTGTCTGAAAAATAGTTCATTATAATAAGTGTAAAAAAAAAGCAGAGTCATGCATGGTTATCTTTTAAGTTAACAGATATTTGTGAGGGAACAACATTTTATACTCGGATAAAAATTAATATAATAATCTCTCAACAATTCGTTTTCTTTGATGAAAGGTACCATTTACCAAGAGAAGTAAGAGCATGCCCACCCTTGGTCAGTTGGATAAGATTCTGCTTCACCATTTCTGAAAGGACTCTTGCCCCCTCAGGCTTTTTTAATTTTAGTTTAGCATTTGGAACAGTTCCATGAATTAGTTGGTTGAGAATATTCTCCTCTAATTTGCAAAGGTGGTTTTTAAAATCCTTCATAGAAGATAGTAGTATTTCATTGCATTTTTTACCTATGGATTTCAATTTTGAAGCGCTGTTCATGGGCCCTCTTAAATTAATCCCTATTTTATTTTCGGTTCCAGAATTACGTATAAAAATGTACGCGTGTTCACTTTTTTTTATATCAAGTGCGATATATAACATGTCAGGCTCTTCACTAAAATTGGTGAGACGCGGACTAAAGCCTTTGCTCCGAGCTTCCTGAAATATAGATACTTTTAATAGATCCCATAGTTGTGATTTTTTATAGAAAAGATTTTTGTTTACGTAATATGTATAGAAAGTATTTTTATATCCAGGGCGAAACGGGTGGTTAAGATTAGAGAAGTAGGCTCGTGTAGACTTTGAACCTAATAAAATTTGGGTGGCAACGAATGTATTTATCGCACTTTTAACCCCATTACCAAAAAAAACAGGCACTTCTTCTTCATTTTTTAAGGAGAGATAACCTTCAGTGATACAGTGTCCCGTTTCTTCGCTACCAATAGAAAAGAAATCATTTTTATTCCCACTAGTTATACTTTTCTTAATTTCTAAAAATTGGTTTAGCTCTGAGTCCAGTTCCTCTATCTTTAGAACGTTTAGAGAGTCTTTTTTTTGAACATCTTTCCATTTTTTAAGTATGCTGGATGATAATAAATCCCGTCCTTTTGATTTTTTTGCTGCGCGAATCAGTTTTTCTTCTTTAAGCAAAGCGATTTTTAGCAAAATCCATTTATCTCCCACAGGTGTGAGCACGGAGAGAAATCCCAGATCTCTAGCCGCGATCGTTGTATTAAAGTCACTTTCAACCGTGGTAATGAACTTGGTCCCTTTATGCCGTTCCGGATTAGAGGTTATGAGGTATTTGGCTTGAAAGAAAGCCGTCTCATCTCCGTTCATAACTATCAAGGCGTCTCTAGATGCATCATAATCCAATCGATAGAATCGATCTCCATCGGCATCAAAAATAGCTCCGCAAATTCTTTTATCGCCCTCAGAAACCGAAATGCGATTTTTGTGGCCAAGGTCCAACAACTTTAGAATAGCAACGTGTTTTGAAAATATTCCAGTTCCTTTCTCGGTCATTTTTCTTGTTATTATAGATTTACCTTCTAAGTCAGCCACGCCACTTTTTAGATTAACATCCCCGTTTAACTTAGAATTTACTTCTATTACAGTTCCAAATCCGACTTGATGAAAAATTTTTGCCGCAATTCCAGAGAGAGATCCATTAGCAGCATCTACTACTAAGGTGATATTTTTGAATAGGTTGTTATTAAACTCTAGCGGGATCCATGTATTCTTTGGTGACAGGGAAAACTTGTGAAACAATTCTAAGGCCTCTTTTCGAGAGTCTATAGGTTTTCCCTTAAGGATAAGTTTTCCTAGAGTCGAAGGTTCTACTTCAAGGACAGCACGAGTCAAGATCAAATCATTATTAGGTAGTAGTTTTAGGCCTTCGAAAGAAGAAAAAACTTTAATGCCATTCTGATCTCTTGGATTATGAGAAGCCGTTACCATAAAACCACTACAGGCGTTTTTGTACAGCATATACATTGGAACCAATGGAGTGGGAACCACACCTAAAATCAATGCATTTACGCCCGCTTTACATATTCCACTAATGACGGCAGAGTTATAATTTCCTTTTGGATCTCTAGGATCCCAACCAACAACAACACTGTCTCCAGCCCGAACTTTCCCTATAGACATCAATTGCTTGATGTGGGCATAGGCGTATATTTCCATGAATTCTTCTGTAATGAACCCAAGTTTTAAGAAAACTTCCTGCGGAGTTAAACCCGTTGCCTCTTCTGAGGAAGAGAGCTTTACTTCACGACGGATACCATCAGTTCCCTGAAAGAGAAACTCATAGGCAGGATTTTTTTCGTTTAAAGATGTCTTTGAACGCTTTTGAATGGACAATCGCAATGAACCATAAATAGTAGTGTTGATAGTTTGGACAATTAAAATTAACTCTTTATTGAGAAGACTGATGTTAACACAAAGGAATAAAATTATTTAAAACTTGGTTTTCTATGATCATAACCACCCGAAATCAAATCTATTGATTTTCTGAGAATCAGCACTACAGATAAATTTTCGGAAATTGCTAACAAATGGAAAAACAACGCCAACTACTCTAGTTTACCACAACTTTATTTTTGGTAAATTTAAGAACTTATTGGTTCATCTCGAAACTATTTCTTTGCAGTATGAAATTATTATACCGGTCCTTGAATAGGAAGATTATTCCCAGCTTGCATTCTCATTCACCCTAACTTAAGAGTATAAAAAAAGTAAAATGTTATAAATAAAGGCCTTTACCTTCTATTAGGGCAGTTCTACCTTTGGCATAGTCCTTGCTTTTTGTTGTGGAAAGTTATTTAAATTACTGAAAAATACATAGTTTTTCGTTTTTGGTGGGCTAAAAACCACCGGGATACACCTATAACGGTACGATGAATTATCTTTTCTCCTGATTGTCTTGAACACCATATTCAATAAAGAGTTAAGCATAGTCAAA
>JABGTQ010000275.1 GCA_018647025.1 Nitrospina sp.
AAACCTCTTGTTGAATATTAAAAAGAATTTCCTGCTGAGAAGTGAAACTCACCGTCTGTCTCACCGGTTGCCTTATCTAGCTTGAGTCCATAGGCAAACCCTACAGGTCCAAATGGACTTAAGAAACGAACTCCTGCACCAATACTATCCCTCATCTTTGCCAAATCCCATGTGGTTGCGGTAGTACTAGTATCATCTCCTCCTCCGTATAATTGACCACGGTCATAAAATGCAAATCCCCTCAATCCCTTTGTAAAGGGATATTGAAGTTCTAAGTTTAATAACAGTGACTGGTTACCACCTAAGGGATTTCCCAAACTGTCTTTAGGCCCAACATTTCTGATTTGATAACCTCTCAGACTTCTAGGTCCCCCCATATAATACCTCTCAAATGCTGGCAAACTATCAGCAGCATAGCCATCTGCCCATGCAATTTCTCCATGAACCATTCCGACCAGCTTGCCAATAATCGGCCAATAGTGACTACCTTCATAGGATGCTTTATGAAACTTGGTACCGCCAAGACCTGCCAAGTCCAACCGTACCACATGACGCGACCCCGAAGAAGGATTCATAAAATTATCTCTGGTATCCCTAACAAAACTTGGAGAAATCCGGCTGGTAGTCCTGTTTTCATTTTTTAAATAACTTGTTGCTACCTTAACATCGCTGATTTCGATATCGGCATAATTGTAATTTATTCCTAGCCAATCATATTCAGATAGTGATTTCCCTATACGTACCCCTCCACCAGTTCTCTTAGCCATATAACTCCAATAATTGGTTTTAGTGTTAAAGGCGTCTACACCACCCGACAGTTCTGTATCGAATAACCTTGGATCTGTTAAAGATAGATTATAATCGCTTCTTCTTGATGACAAGTTGGTAGAAAATACTACTCTTCGTCCCGTTCCCATAAAATTATTTTGTGAAATACCTGCATTGAATATTAAGTTTTCATTGGAGCTAAATCCAGCACCAACGTTTATCGAACCTGTCTGACGTTCTGTTACGGTCGTTATAATTTCAACTAAATCCGGTTCCTTGCCCCGGCGAGTATCAATTTTCACATCTTCAAAGAACTGAAGATTATTGATACGCTGCTTACTTCGTTTTAATTTTACACTATCGAAAAGCTCACCTTCCTTAAGACGAAATTCCCGCCGGATTACATTATCCAAGGTTCTCGTATTTCCTATTACCGTGATTTCCCCTACATAGACTTTCCTTCCTCTATCAACCTCGATATTCACATCTACCGTTCGGGAACTTTCGTTTATTTTTGTTATCGGATTAACATCTGCGTAGGCGTAACCTCGCTCTGAATAAAGGTCACCGATATTCATTACTCCTGTACGCAGTTTGGAAATGCTGTATACGTCACGCATCTTCATTTTTAAGGCTTTTAAAACCTCTTCTTCTGTCACAATATCATCTTCTTTGCTAGTTACCTTGCCGACTCTATACTGCAAACCTTCGTCTATGGGTATAGAAATATTTATTTCTTTACTTTCCCGATCAATATCTATTTTTGGGTCCTGCACCCTGACGCGTATATATCCATGGTCTTGGTAATATCCTTCCAACCGAAAAACATCTAGCTTTAAAGTATCCTTCTTATAAAGACCAGATTCATCAAGAAACGAAATCCATGTTTCGGCTTTAGTTTCTATTTGATCACTAAGGTCACCATCAGAAAAATTCTTATTGCCAGAAAAACGTATATTTTTAATCCCGACTTTCTCTCCTTCACGAACTCTGACATGAATGTTCATCAGATTTCTTTCTGATATTTTTGAAACAACATCAACCGTGGCAAAGAAAAATCCTTTTTCGTTGTATAAAGAATTTATTTTTTCTTTGGCATCTGTCATCATGTGTGCCTGAAATGCCTCACCACGTTTAAAACCAATTATTTCGTGAATATCACCATCTTCTATCTCTTTATTTCCATATAACATTACATTGCCAATAGAGGGAATCTCCTCGACTATAAAAACTACCTCCAACCCTTCTGAACCTTGCCGAGTTTCAACGCGAATGTCCTTGAACTGCCCAAGATCATATATTTTTTCAATATCCTTACCAATTTGTTTTCGGGAAAGAGCCTCACCTTTACGTGTTTTAATATAAAAAAGGAGGGTCGAAGTATCCACACGCTTATTTCCTTCAATCTTGACTGAACCTACAAGCTCTTCAGTTTGAGCATAAACATGAGATTCCATGATAGGCATGAGAAAAAAAGCAAAAGCCATTATTAAAATTTTATATATTTTAAGCACGTATCAAAAAATCTTTATTTTTAAAAATTTGTTTCTTTATTTAAGCAAGAGGCCAAAGCCCTTCGCACAAAAAAAAAGTATCGGTGTTCTCGGTCTCTACGGACCCAAAACACCAATACTTTACAATAATTTACACTAATTTGGAAGTTACTTTAACTCACACTCGGAAGCGTTATCCTCATGCGTTGACGGCACTCGACTTTTCAGTAAAAATCAAAGCATCTTCTTGGAGGCTCACTTCGATCACGCCGCCACTTTTGAATCTCCCCTTGAGCATTTCATCAGACAAAATATCCTCAAGATGCTTTTGCAGGGCACGTTTGAGTGGCCTAGCCCCAAAAGTCTTGTCATATCCTTTTTCTGCCAACCACTTCTTAGCCTCCGTAGTCATATCCAAGGTCAATCCCTGTTGGATCAACTGCTCATTTATCTGAAGGAGTTGAACATCTAAAATACTTACAATATGATTGATATCTAATGGTCTGAATACCACTGTTTCGCTAAGTCTATTGAGAAATTCAGGATTAAACATACGTTTAAGGTCTCCCTTTAAATCTTTTTGCATGCGATCGTGGCTCATTTCAAGGTCATCTTTGTGAAACCCAAGGGAGGTCCCCTTATCCAAAGATCGCGAACTGATATTAGAAGTCATGATAATAACTGTGTTCTTGAAATCAACCACCCTACCGTAACTGTCTGTCAGGCGTCCATCATCCATGATCTGCAACAACAGGTGAAAAACATCAGGGTTGGCTTTCTCGATTTCATCAAACAAGATCACAGAATAAGGCTTACGTCTAACTTTCTCAGTAAGCTGTCCCCCTTCTTCATAGCCCACATAACCTGGAGGGGCTCCGGTTAAACGCGACACATTGAATTTTTCCATATACTCTGACATATCAAGCCTGATCAAAGAATCTCGATTACCAAACATAAACTCGGCAAGTACGCCAGCCAGCTCTGTTTTACCAACACCCGTAGGTCCGAGGAACAAAAATGAACCAATTGGACGCCTCATATCTTTAAGCCCAGAACGTGATCTTCGAATAGCCTTTGTAAG
>JABGTQ010000276.1 GCA_018647025.1 Nitrospina sp.
ATACTTTATTAAAAAATTACTTATAAAGTTCTCTAAAGTACGATAAGCACACGCTCAAAAATAGCTGTCAGGCATTAAAAAAAAAGCACTTTAACAAAATATCATAAAAAAAATCAACATCTTTGAAGTTTTCTATAAAATCTTAATCTTTGATCAAGCAAAAAATCGCAATTAGTTAGTGTTTACCATGGAAAGTGAGACTATCTAGTTTTCGGTGGCGATGTGAAAATTTTCTCTAGAGGTACAATTTGATAAACCGTCTCACCTGGTCGAACCATGTTTAGTTTTTCACGTGCAAGAACCTCAATGGATAAAGGATCTGATTTTAATGCTTCGATTTCAACGCGAAGTTTTTGGTTTGTTTTTTTTAATGTTATGTTATTTACATTAAATTCGATCATTTTTTTTTCAAAATTATGAATTTTAAGAATCCCATTTTCATGAAAAATTGCCATAAATAACACTAAAACAAAAAACGCCAAAGTAAGCAAAATAATCTGCTGATAGAGATTCAGGTTCTTCATGTATTCATACTAGTCGCAATAAATCAAATATACATTTAAAATCAAAATACTTAACAAACTCTCACGCCCTAAATCTAGAAAAGACTTCTTGACCTTTAAATACGGCCGTTTTTCCCAACATCTCTTCTATTCGTAGCAATTGATTGTATTTTGCAACTCGGTCTGTTCGACAAAGAGAACCCGCCTTGATCTGCCCAGCATTAACTGCCACTGCAATATCAGCAATCATAGTATCTGCAGTTTCCCCTGAACGATGAGAAATAATTACATTATAGCCGGCCTGTTTTGCCATTTCCACAGCATTCAAGGTTTCCGTAAGTGTACCGATTTGATTCACTTTGATTAAAATAGAGTTACCTACCCCGCCTTCAATTCCCTTTCTCAAAATATCGGTATTTGTTACAAACACATCATCTCCAACAATCTGGGCCTTGCCTCCAATTTTACGGGTAAGACTTTTCCATCCATCCCAGTCATTTTCAGCTAGCCCATCTTCAATACTAATAATAGGATACCTATTTACCAAGCGCTCCAGATAGTCAATCATTTCATTTGAAGAAAGTTTTTCTTGTTTTCCAACAGCTAGATTATATTTTTTATTCTTGTATAGTTCCGTAGCAGCAACATCTAACCCAAGTAATACGTCTTTATCTGCCTTGTAACCAGCAGATTTAATTGCTAAAAGCAAGACCTCAATAGCCTCTTCGTTTGACTTTAAATTTGGAGCAAACCCACCCTCGTCGCCAACTGCCGTAATACAATTTCGCTTTTTAAGCACTGATTTTAAATGATGAAAAATTTCGGTTCCCATACGAAGACAATCCGTGAAATTTTTTGCACCAATTGGCAAAATCATGAATTCTTGAATATCTATATTATTATCTGCATGCTCCCCACCGTTGAGAAGGTTCATCATCGGAACAGGCAATTCTTTTGCATTCGTCCCACCAATGTACTGATACAAAGGTAACCCTGTATCGCATGCTGCTGCCTTTGCCACGGCCAAGGAGACACCAAGAATCGAATTTGCACCCAATTTACCTTTGTTTTTAGTACCATCTAGATCGATCATCAGTTGGTCAATCAAAACCTGCTCAGTAACATCAAAACCTAGAATAGCAGGAGCAATTTTATCACGAATGTTCTTAATGGCTTTATACACACCTTTCCCCATAAATTTTTTGCTATTACCATCGCGTAGTTCGATTGCCTCGCGAGAGCCTGTCGATGCACCCGAAGGAACAGCAGCCCTTCCCATTACTCCCGTATTTAAAATAACCTCAACTTCAACGGTAGGATTACCTCTTGAATCTAAAATTTGCCTAGCATTAACCCCAACTATCTCGCCCATAACGTTATTTTTTTCAATAAAGGTCAAAAAAATGAATCAACTGTATGCCTTTTGTAAGGCCTTGTAATTGGCATCTATTGTCTGCTCTATCTCTTCATTTGTATGCACAGCAGACATAAAGCCAGCCTCAAATTGTGAAGGGGCAATATAAACTCCCTCTTCTAAGAGTGCATTAAAGTAAGATTGAAAAAACTTTGTATTAGAAGATTTAGCAGACTCAAAATCAACAACATCTTGATCTGTAAAAAACATCGAAAACATCGACCCCACCCTGTTAAAGCAAGCGGAGATACCCAGTTTTTCTACATTTAATTTATATCCAGCGCAAAGCTTTTCTGATTTATATTCTAAGTTATCGTAAACCGATGGTGCTGAAAGTAACTTCAGCATTTCAATACCCGCTGTCATCGCAAGCGGATTACCCGATAATGTTCCGGCTTGGTAAATTGAGCCCATTGGTGAAATATTATCCATTAATTGTTTTGATCCCCCATATGCGCCTACAGGAAGCCCCCCACCAATAACTTTTCCTAAACAAGTTAAATCAGGAGATATATTATAAAGTGACTGTGCTCCTCCCAAAGCAACGCGAAATCCAGTCATAACTTCATCAAAAATAAGAATCGAGCCAGTCTTTTTTGTTACTTCACGTAATGCTTCAAGAAATCCACTTTTAGGTGGAACAACTCCCATATTCCCACCAATAGGTTCCACTATGATGCCAGCTATATTATCACCCTCAACGTCGAATAGTTCTCTAAGCTTTTTAACGTTATTAAATGGAAGCGTTAATGTATTTTTTGCTAAATCCTCAACAATACCAGGACATTCGGGAATCCCCAAAGAAGCAAGTCCTGATCCAGCCTTAACTAGCATACTGTCTACATGGCCATGATAACAGCCTTCAAACTTTACTATTATATCGCGACTAGTCACCCCCCTTGCCAAGCGAATAGCACTCATCACTGCTTCAGTACCAGAATTGACCATACGTACTACCTCTAAAGAAGGAACAAGAGAGACAACTTGTTCAGCCAATTCTATTTCTAACTCTGTGGGTGCCCCATAGCTAGTTCCCAGTCCAACCTGCCGTTTTAAAGCATCAACAATTTGTGAGTGAGCATGACCAAATATAAGAGGTCCCCAAGAACCCACATAATCAATATACTCATTTTCATCTACGTCCCACACCCTAGATCCATAACCCTTTTTTAAAAACAAAGGGTTGCCTCCTACAGACTGAAAAGCACGCACAGGACTGTTAACGCCTCCTGGCATGACGTTACATGCTTTGTGAAATAATCTTTCAGATTGAGTTATATTCATTGGTTAACTATCCAAAAAAAATTGACAACTCATCTTTCAGCTGTGGGGGAATTTTTTTATCGTCAGTCACTACTGCATTTTCAGCAGCGGAACCACAGTCACAACATCGTTTATCCTTAATCTCAGAAGCAAGTTTCTTAAGAAGTTTTTGTGCAGTTTCAACATTCTTGTGCATAATTGCTAACACAGCTTCTAATGTAACTGGTTCTTCTTCTTCCTTCCAGCAATCATAATCGGTAATTAACGCCAAGGTAGCGTAGCAAATACCTGCTTCGCGAGCTAACTTAGCCTCTGTCGCATTTGTCATACCAATTACGTCTACATCCCACTGGCGATAAACATTAGATTCGGCTCTAGTAGAAAACTGTGGCCCCTCAATACAAATATAAGTCCCGCCATCGTGAACATTCGCGTTCACCTTATGAGCAGCCAAACTTAAAACCTCCGCAGTGGCTAGACACACAGGGTCTGCCAAGGAAACATGCCCAACCAT
>JABGTQ010000277.1 GCA_018647025.1 Nitrospina sp.
AATCTGAAGAAGAAGACGAAAAGAACGAAGAAGATGAAAATTCCTTAAAATTAGACGACTCCTCTGGAGAACCTGCTGTTAACCTCAAAGACGATCATCCCCCATCCCAAAAAAAAAGTTTTTTCAAGCGTCTTATATCTCGCTTTCGCCCTAGTTCCAAAATAAATGAGCAAGAGCTGCATTCAATGAATCCCGCAGAAAATAATTTAATAATTTCTAAAGAGCTACCTAGTTCAGAAATCAGAGAAAACCCAGATCAAACATTGGAAGAGATCACCGAGATTAGCGAGGTTGCCGAAGATGATGAGGTTGACCCTGAATACGACCGCCGCGGATTAATCAAGCAAGGCGTACATTTCTTTGCTAAACCCGCAGTAGAAACGGTTCAAAAGAAAATTGAAAAAATTAACGAAACTGTAGATAAGTTCACCAAAAGAGTTCCCCTTCTCCGCCCACCCGGAGCAGTCACTGAACGACAATTTCTCCAAGACTGCACCCGATGTGACAAATGCATCCATGCCTGTCCTAAAGATGCAATAGTAAAAGCACCTAAAAAGTTTGGCTTTCTTGTTATGGGAACACCCTATATTGATCCAATTAAAAATCCTTGTGTTATGTGCGATGACCTTCCGTGCATCTCTGCCTGTCCCGACAACGCCTTGTTGCCCGTCAGTAGCCCTAGCGAAGTAAATATGGGATATGCCATCCTCGATAAAAAAAAATGCCAAGCTTATGGGGATACTTTTTGTCAGCAGTGCATCATCGACTGCCCCATTCCTGGAGCAATAACACAGAACAAGGACCAACAACCAGAGTTTCACAAAAATATATGTACTGGTTGCGGGGTCTGTGCAAGATCATGCAGCACAGTCAATATTCCGGTTGCTGTTAAGATCAAACCCCTTATGGTGATTGAGCAACAAATACGAAAAAAACAAATGGAAGTCGAACAAAAACGTTTTGAAACCGAGAAAAAAATACTAGAACAAAAAGCCTTAGAAGAAGAGCTCCAAGCTCAGAAGCAAGAAATAATTAGCGAAGAATAATTCTGCTAATTTAGGTTGTAAGGCTTAGGTCAAATTATTTTTTCAATTGCCCCTCTTTCAGGTACCCCCTTCCAAGGAACCACTAAAAACATAATTATTTGTTTTTATTTCATCCAGTGTTATCCCTTGCAAATCTCTCATATTTTCAGTATGTTATTGGGTCTTTTAATTCCAACCTTCATCTAATACTGACACAGCATGCAACAACGTACCCATACATGTGGAGAACTAACGCAAAAAAATATTGATGAAGTAGTTTCACTTTGTGGTTGGGTTCACACTCGAAGAGATCACGGAGGGCTTATCTTTATTGACTTGTGGGATAAACATGGTCTCACGCAAGTTGTACTCAATCCTCAGATTGACCAGTTAGCGCACCAGGAAGCTCATTCATTACGAGGAAATTTTGTAATCTCCGTCCGCGGTAAAGTAAGAACACGACCGGAAGACATGGTCAACCCAAAACTAAAAACGGGAACGATAGAAGTTTTTATTGAAGAGTTCGAAATATTAAACCCATCAAGCACACCTCCATTTACAGGATGGGAAGATCAGGAGGTTGGCGAAGCTACCCGACTCAAACATCGTTATCTTGATTTAAGAAGTGACGAGCTCCAAAAAAATCTCGAACTTCGTTATCAGATTACTCGCATCACAAGAAATGTTTTAGATAAAGCCAAGTTCATTGAAATAGAAACACCAATACTGACTAAGAGTACCCCAGAAGGAGCTAGAGACTACTTAGTTCCTAGCCGACTCAACCCACAAAAATTTTATGCATTACCTCAGTCGCCACAGCTCTTCAAACAAATACTGATGGTATCAGGGATGGACCGGTACTTTCAGATTGTAAAATGTTTCCGCGACGAAGACCTAAGGCTAGACCGTCAACCAGAGTTCACCCAAATAGACATGGAAATGTCATTTGTTGATGAAAAACAAATTTTTTCTCTGGTCGAAAATTTGATTACCGAAATCTATAAAGGGACTCTAGAAATAAAAGTAGAAGCCCCATTTGAGATATTAAAATATAAAGATGCTATTAACCGTTTTGGTTCAGATAAACCAGACTTGCGATTTGGACTCGAGTTAGTGGATGTTAGTGAAGTCGTAAGAGGGGCTGAGTTTAAAGTTTTTGCACAGGCATTAGATGCAGGAGGACAGGTTAAAGCTATCAATATAAAAGCAAGCACTGATTCTCTTTCTCGCAAAGCACTCGACGACCTGACCGAAATCGCTAAAACATACGGCGCCAAAGGAATGGCATGGATCAAGATTCAACCAAACGAACTACAATCTCCTATAATAAAGTTTTTTGAAAAGGAAATGCTTGACCATCTCATTAAAGCAGTAAAAGGAGAACCCGGTGATACCATTGTCTTCTCAGCCGACAGCCCAAAAATTGTTGCTGATTCGCTAGCCAATGTAAGGCTAGGAGCAGCAAAACTACTCAACTTAATCGATGAAAAACTAATTAAACTTGTTTGGATCACCGAGTTCCCGTTGGTTGAATACGATGATGACCAAAAACGTAATACAGCGATGCATCACCCCTTTACAGCCCCGCTGGAAGAAGATTTAGATAAATTTGAATCTAATCCAAGCGCAATGAGAGCCCGTGCTTATGACTTGGTTCTTAATGGAAATGAAATTGGTGGCGGGAGTATCCGTATTCACCAAAAAGATATTCAGCAAAAAATGTTTGAACTACTTGGTATTAAAAAAGAAGAAGCTGAATTAAAGTTTGGTTTTCTCTTAGATGCTCTTCAATATGGTGCCCCTCCGCATGGTGGAATTGCTTTTGGGTTAGACCGCATCACCATGCTATTAGCAAACGCACCATCGATTAGAGAAGTCATTGCTTTTCCAAAGACTCAGAAAGCAACTTGTATGATGACACAAGCCCCTTCAGAAATAGACCCAAAGCAACTCAAAGAGTTGGCATTAAAATACGACCTGTCTTAATTCGTTTATCTTGTTAAATTACTTACTATTTTAAATTATTAATTTCATCAGCTAACTCTTCAACATAGAGCTGCATATAATGGGGGGACGCTGCTGAAATATGTGGTTGGATAAGAACATTATCCATGCTCCATAAAGATGATTTTTCTGAAAGAGGTTCGACCGAAAAAACATCCAAATAAGCTCCTGCTATTTTTTTGTTTTCAAGAACCTCAACTAAGTCCTGTTCTTCGTAAACGTTCCCTCTGCCAATATTAAAAAGATAACAATGAGCAGGAAGTTTACACAAAAGATCATATGTTAATATTCCTTCCGTTTCCACTCCTCCAGGTAATGCAAGAATAAGATGATCCGTTGTCTCTAGAACTTCAGATAGTTTTTCAACCTTTAAAACACGATCACAGCTTTCAAAATAATCTGGATTTTTGATAAGAGTTCTTTTGATACCTGTGATCACACAACCGTAAGGCTTGAGAAATCTGCTTATACATTCGCCTATATGGCCGAACCCTAGGATAGTAACTCGGCTTCCCTGAAGTGAACCCAAGCGTTTAGAAATTTTCACACGAGCCCATTTTTTTTGTAACTGCATTTTTTTTGAAAAATGGAAAGCTTTTAAAAAATAAAAAATAGCACCAATCACACTTTCAGCTATCATTGGTCCGTGAAATCTTCCGTTCGATATCTCAACTTTACTTTCATCTAATTTAATCCAATCCTTTCCTGCGGCCGGAGTAAAAATATGTTTAAGGTTTGGGGCTTTTTCAAGCCAAACAGTGTTAAAAAACCATACAACTACCACCTCCGCTTCTGGCAAATACTTCAAAAATTCTTTTGAGTTTAAACAAATAGAAACATTTAAA
>JABGTQ010000278.1 GCA_018647025.1 Nitrospina sp.
AAAAATTTACTCTGTCCCCTCTTTGCAGATGATGCAAGAATTTATTAACCACAATAAGGCCAAACTTCATTCCTTTCGGAGGTTTTTTAGGGAAATCTGCTTCCAAAAGAATTATATTTTTTTTTCCTGTGAGTTGGAGAAAGTGAGATAAACCATTGACAATAAAACGTTCGGTATCAGACAAAACCAACTGAGGAAAGTTTTCCGGCCAAGAATTAATCCTACTGAAGCCCGCTAAACCAGTAGCAACATCTAACACAGAATCTTCAAGGTTTAAGAGTCTTAATTGAGGTACGTCTTCCCATGGAAAGTTTTTAGTTTGATACAAATAATAACTATAGCTTTCACTCAGTAGGCGAATAATTTTAGAATCTTCCTTTAAAAAATGGCTTTCAGCGATTGTTGCTGCCAACTGTCGAAACAGTTGCTCCATTTTTTGATTTAACTTATTTTGTGAATAACTATTTGCATCAAAATTATTTTTGAGATTAATATTAATTTGATCAAAGCTTAAATACACAGCAAGTCGCTCGTGTTGAGCATAAATTAAGTCAGCTAAGTCAATCATTACCTCAGGATAAATTGAGCGGAGCAATAGATTAAAGCATTTCTGGTTTTCCCTACCCTCTGCCGAATTATTAAACCCCAAATGCTCATTTAAATACTCAAATAGATTTCTCACACGTTCAACCAATTCCAAGGAACTGGAATTCTCAAGGCCCATAAAAGTCCGACCACTCTCGGTTAGCAAAGGAAGACGAGAAGAGTCATCAATAAAAACTGGATCTATTTTATTTGTCATATGAAAATGAGACCTAATATCAATCTTTTACAAACAATCTACTTAAAAATTTCTAATCAGATTTTATAGGCTTGGAAACTTTGTAAAATTACTTTCCAAGTCCTACCCTCTCTCAATATTTTTCTATAGCATACAATTTCCATATTTTTACTTATGAAAACAACTACGGCCAATCCCAAGCAGCTCTCCCTAATAAGTAAAATATGAGTATTACACATGGTAATAAATAAGGAACTGCCGGGAACACATCTCCTCCTATCAAGGAATATATAGAGAAAGTTGCCCTCCCTCCGTAAATAAATGTCAACACTTGAACCAATAATTTTTGTCCACGATAAATCATAGGGGTAAGAACTAAGAATAAAATAAGAATAAAAATTAAAACACCATACACCACCCTACTCATTTCTAAGTCTACTGGAGGCATCTTCCACCAAGCAATAATGATGTACACCACATTAAGAACTAAAAAACCTACCGCTGCTACCCGGTATTTTTTAAAATCTTGACCAACTTTCTCTTTTGCCTCAGAAAAGTCTTTATTCATATTTTATATACTCTTAATTTTTAGCAAAGTTACCCCGCACTCAGTTCAATAAAAATCCTATCTTGAGATCTATATATATTCAACTTAAAACCTCCACAAATTACTACCATAACAGCCTCTGATAAAACTAATTACACTCATCTCACGTGTCATAAAGTAAAACCAAAAAATACAAATATTAACCATTGCATTTTGCGCCATTTATTATAATTATTAAGTAGAGAAGGTAATGAAATACCGTACTTTCAATTTCAGATTACCTCCAAACGACAAAGTCTTTTAGAGACTGAGATTTATCACTTGACAAAGGAACCAATCCGGTGGAATAATCCCAATCTACATTCTCACCACCGACAATGAAAAATGAGTGAAGTCTCTATTTTATCAGTAGGTTGTAGAGCTGTTCTAATCTAATAAAGGTATGGTTTCGCTATGAAAATGACGTTTCAACCTAAAAATGTCAAGAGGAAGAGGACCCACGGGTTCCTTAAAAGAAGCTCATCTCCGGGCGGTCGAAGAATTCTGGCCAACCGAAGGCGCAAAGGACGCAAACGTTTGACTGTTTAATTCCATGGGGAAATATTCGTTTAGAAAAAAGGAGCACCTTACTAAAAGGCCTCAATTTGAGCAGGTAATGGATCAAGGCCAAAAACACCGGATAGAAAATTTTTGCACTGTATT